>JAGVCC010000179.1 GCA_020059395.1 Chitinophagales bacterium
ATTAAAAATACCTGTGCGTATACTTCCAAAACCAATATTCATAAAGTCAGTTACATGCCTGTCGTATAAAATACGGTCAATAATATTGCCAATACCTCCGGCTACAATCATAGCAATAAAAATAGCCCTGCTAAAATTTATTTGCTGTAAATTTTTAAATACATAAAAAATTACCACCACTAAAAATGCCAGTGGTAAAATACTCAGCAGCCAAAAACTTACAGTGGGATTCAAGTCATCACCCAAGCTTAATGCTGCACCTGTGTTTTCAACATACAACAGTTTAAATACTCCGTTTAGGTAAGATTGCTCGGGCTGGTTTCTTAAATACTCCTTAGCAAGTTGTTTTGTTATCTGGTCGCTGGCAATGCAAAAAATGCAGCATACAACAAACCATATTATTTTCTTTTTACTACTCATACTTAAATAGCAGTGCTGCTGTTACCAAAAAAAGAAGAAAGGCTGTTTTGGTTAATGTAAATAAAGATAGCTGCAAGGGCTATGGCAAACAGCACAAGTGCCCAAACCCACCAGTAATTTTTGGGCAGTTCTGTTTCTGTATAATATTCTGCCATTTGCAGATTGGTGGTTTCCCTGTCTCCTACCAGCATAGTGTGTGCAGCTTCGGGGTGTATTACTTTTTCTGCTGAAACTGACTGTTGCAGGCAGGCAGGCAATGATATTTGTTCAAATGTTATTGTGTTATCAGCATCACTTAATAAGGTGCCCGAATACTGTATTATCGCTTTGCCGCTTTTTGTAAGTTCATGCTTAAGGTTATTGCAATATTTTCCCAAATCGTCAATAGCTGTTATAACAGAGCAGTTTTGTTTTAATGCAATATAATCCACCAGTAAATCAGCATCTGCTTCTGTGGTATTAAAAACAGTTAGCGATTGCGGAGGTAGAAATATTTTATTTACAAAATCATACTCAGCCGGCACACTTGTAATTGACAGAGTGCCCAAGCCCGGCAGGGGGCATGTTTTATTTTGAAATAAATAAGCTGTAATAATTTTATGCATAAAAAATCACCTGCCGCAAAGGTAGGTGATGGTTTTTGAAATAAATACGATTGAACTATTTTAGAGCCTGTGTAACATTTATAACTATTGTATTGCTGCCAGAAATGGGTATAGACATGCCTGCCACATCCGCAGAACCACTAATAATCAGGTTAAGAGTTTTTTTAACAAGTATCCCTGTTGCTGTGTTTACCATCATTTCGCCTGTTGATTTTGAAAAATTATTCGAAACAATTTGCATACCCTGCGTTTCCATTTCAGTTGTTACACTATCCGTACCAGAAATGGAAAATTTAGCTATGCCATCTTTTATTTCCGTAAGTGTATAGGTGGCTGTCTTTTTTATTTTGCCGTCTGCAGAGTTATTTTTTATAACAAAACTGTCTCCAATATTAATAGCAGCATCTGTATCAAAAAGATTAACCGCTTGTGAAGGATCTGTTTCATCACCTAAATTAAGCATACTCGAAATCATATCTGTTTCAGGTGCAGGTTTTTCAGGACTTTGTTTTTTAATACTGCCTTCAATAATTTTTCCAAAACTGTTTACCCTAAAGTCAATTGCTTTGTTTAAATATCCGCTTACGGCTTTGCCTGCCGCAGAATTCCGGTCTTCCGGTTTATCGCTGTCATAATTCATATCCTGCCCCATCATATTCATACTGTAAGCAATGCGGCTGGTTGTGCTGGTTAATTCATAACTATTATCAGCTGCAGTTTTTACTTCCAGTAAATTTATAAGGGTATTCTCAAGAGGTATCTCAATAGTTTGTCCCATAGCCTCCTGCGATACAATGCCCTTAGTGCTGGTGGTAATGGTAAATTTTTCGCCTGCAGCAATTTTAAGTACAGGTTTATATGATTGTGCCTTTACTGTAACAGCTGAAAAAAATAAAACTGCAAAAAAGAATGGTTTCATAATATTTTTTTAAAGTTAAGATTGTGAGGTTTTGTGTACAGTTGCAAATGTATTTATTTTAAGTAAAATTTAAGGTTTTGCGCTGCTGAGTAAAAGTCAGCATGTACCTTTTAAATTATTCAATAAATTTACTGCAAATAACTTTTATGTATTTAACTCCCGATAACAAACTAAAAAAACTTATTGTAATTGGTGACAAGGTCTTAATAAAACTGTCTTCCGGTAATGAACGTACAGAAAGTGGTTTATACCTGCCACCCGGTGTGGGTGAAAAAGAAAAAGTACAGCAGGGGTACATCATTAAAACCGGACCCGGCTATGCACTACCTATGCCGGTTGAAGAAGAAAGCTGGAAACCCGATGATGAAAAAGTAAAATATTTGCCTTTGCAGGCTCGTGAAGGCGATCTTGCTATTTTTTTATTAAGCGGTGCTACAGAAGTTGTTTACGAAAAAGAAAAATATTACATAGTGCCACAAGCTGCTATTTTGATGCTTGAAAGGGAAGAGGATTTGTAGCAGCCGATTACAATAAAAAAGCCCCGGCAGTTGCCAGGGCTTAGTACTCGGGATGGGAGTTGAACCCACACTTGCATTGCTGCAAATCCCGATTTAAATCCTATCGTGTGGACACAACTACTTAAAAGTTGTTTTTTTGCAGATGCAAAAAAGGGAGTTTACAGATTTAGAAGATTTACGGTTGG
>JAGVCC010000046.1 GCA_020059395.1 Chitinophagales bacterium
ACGCCAAAAAAAAAGTAAAGTCTAAATCTTAATAATCAAGCCCGTTACAAAAAAGTAACGGGCTTTTTATTATGGATTATTGGTGTTGCTGTCTTATTTTTGCCGCAAACACAAATATTAATATCCTCATGCAGTTTTACTTTCTTCAGGCTGCCAATAACGCCACCAACTACTTGCCTATAGCACTGCAGTTAATATTTGCTATAGGGTTTATTGGCACTATGATTTTTTTGAGCGAAAAAGTAGGCCCAAAACGGAAAACAGCCGACAAGCTGCAAAATTTTGAAAGCGGAGTGGAAATTAAAGGCAATGCCCGCCAGCCTATGGCCATTAAATATTTTTTAGTGGCTATTTTATTTGTGCTGTTTGATGTGGAAGTAATCTTCTTTTATCCATATGCTGTAAATTTTAAGGAGCTGGGCTGGGGTGGCTTTAGTGCCGTTGCCATGTTTGTGGGCTTGTTTGTTGCTGGGTTTATTTACATCATAAAAAAAGGTGCACTGGATTGGGAAGATTAAAACCCCGGAACAAAAAACATATACTGTTTGTTATAAGAAATATCGATGCAAACAATTAAATTATTAAGCTATGTCTCGTCCAGTACAATATAATAATCACGTAAAATTTGCCGGTATACCCGAAGGGCATATTGGCGAGGGTTATATGGCCACCAACTTAGAAAAAGTGGTAAGCCTTGCACGCAGCAACTCTATTTGGCCTTTACCATTTGCTACAAGCTGCTGCGGTATTGAGTTTATGGCAACTATGGCCAGTCATTATGACTTAGCAAGGTTTGGAAGTGAAAGGGTGGGTTTTAGCCCACGCCAGTGCGATTTATTAATGGTAATGGGCACCATAGCAAAAAAAATGGGCCCTGTATTGCGTCAGGTTTATTTACAAATGGCTGAGCCTCGTTGGGTAATAGCTGTAGGAGCCTGTGCCAGCAGCGGTGGTATTTTCGATACCTATTCTGTATTACAGGGTATTGACCAGGTAATACCGGTAGATGTGTATGTGCCGGGGTGCCCGCCAAGGCCAGAAGCAATTTTGGATGGCTTTATGAAAATTCAGGAACTGGTAAATCAGGAAGGGTTGAGGAGAAGGCACAGCCCGCAGTATAAGGATTTGCTGGCTGGGTATGGAATACAGTAACCCCTCCGCCCCTAAAGGGGAACTGGAGAAAAATTATTGAGTGTTCTTTTCAAAATTTGAGTTGCTTAACAACATTTATTAATTAACGAAGGAAAGCTCCGCCAGCTGGCGGATTTGGGGTTTTATGACAAACGATATAATAAAACAAAAATTAACCGAAAAGTTCGGCGATGTATTTACCGAATGGCTTGAGCCATACGGCATGCTTACTTTTACAGCACCCAAAGACTTAAATGTAAAAGTGCTGCAGTTTTTGTTTGATGACGAACGACTGAAATTCCGTTTTTTAACCGATTTACAGGCGGTGCATTATCCTGACAGAAAAGGAGAGGAGCTTGCAGTGGTGTATCACTTGCATAATTTGGTGGACAATGTGCGCATACGCTTTAAAGTATTTGTGCCTGTTGAAAAACCAGATGTATTTACAGCAACATCATTATATGCCGGTGCCAATTTTATGGAAAGGGAAACCTTCGATTTTTATGGGGTAAACTTTGTGGGCCATCCTAATTTAATACGCATTTTAAATGTGGATGAAATGGATTATTTCCCTTTAAGGAAAGAGTTTCCGCTGGAAGACCAGACAAGGATTGATAAGGATGATGATATGTTTGGAAGATGATATTTAAAAAATCAAAAGTGAAAATTCAAAAAAATATCCAGAAGATTTTGAATTTTGACTTTTACCTTTTGACTTACTTATGAGTGAACATATTTTATTACCAGAAGGCTCAATAGAAAAACAGACCACCACACTTAATTTGGGGCCTACCCATCCGGCTACGCATGGGGTGTTTCAAAATGTGCTGGAGCTGGATGGAGAGCGTATATTAAAAGCCACTTCTACCGTTGGTTATATACACCGTGCATTTGAAAAACTGGCCGAACGCAGGCCGCTGTATCAAATTACACCTATTACCGACCGGCTAAATTACTGCAGCAGCCCCATTAACAATATGGGCTGGCATTTAACCTGCGAAAAACTGTTGAATGTACAAACACCTAAACGGGTAGATTACCTGCGGGTGATAATTATGGAGCTGGCACGTATAAGCGATCATTTAATTTGTAACTCTATTGTGGGGGTGGACAGTGGTGCTTACTCAGGCTTTTTATACCTCATGCAATTCCGTGAATTAATTTATGAAATATATGAAGAAATATGTGGCTCCCGCCTTACTACTAATATTGGGCGTATTGGCGGTTTTGAAAGGAATTTCACAAATACAGCGTTTGAAAAACTCGAAAAATTCTTAAAGGAATATCCTAAGCAGTTAAAAGAGTTTGAAAACCTGTTTACCCGTAACCGCATTTTTATTGACCGTACTGTTGGTTGTGGTCCTATAACTGCAGAGCGTGCATTGAATTACGGCTTTACCGGCCCTAACCTGCGTGCAGCAGGTGTGGATTATGATGTACGGGTGCATACACCTTATAGCAGTTACGAAGATTTTGATTTTACCGTACCTGTTGGCAGCACCGGTGATTGTTACGACCGCTTTTTGGTACGCAACGAAGAAATGTGGCAGAGCCTGAGCATTATTGAACAGGCATATCAAAAAGTGCAGGAGTTTAAAGGTAAAGATGCAGAAGTATATCATGCAGATGTGCCTGCCTATTATTTGCCCGAGAAAAAAGATGTGTATACCAAAATGGAAGCGCTGATTTACCATTTTAAAATTATAATGGGAGAAACAGAAATTCCGGCAGGTGAAGTATATAACAGTGTGGAAGGTGCCAATGGTGAGTTAGGATATTACTTAATAAGTGATGGAGGCCGTACGCCTTATCGTTTACACTTCCGCAGGCCATGTTTTATTTATTATCAGGCATACCCTGAGTTAATACAAGGTGGAATGATAAGTGATGCAGTAATAACAATGAGCAGTTTGAATTTGATTGCCGGGGAATTAGACGCTTAAAAATTGAAAAGTAAAAAGTAAAAATTCAAAAGCAGATAAACATAACATGTACTTTTTTTGATTTTTACTTTTGAATTTTGACTTATTGATATGATACAATTTAATGAAGAAAAGCTGACAAAAGTGGCGGAAATCATCAGCCGTTACCCACAGGGCAAACAAAAAAGCGCCTTGCTGCCTGTACTGCATTTGGCACAGGAAGAATTTGGCGGCTGGCTGGATGTGCCGGTGATGGATTATGTGGCCACACTGTTAAGTATAGAGCCCATTGAAGTATACGAAGTGGCCAGTTTTTACAGCATGTATAATTTAAAGCCAGTAGGTAAATATTTGTTTGAAGTGTGCCAAACAGGCCCCTGCATGTTAAACGGCAGCGATAATATTATAGACTATATCAAACAAAAATTACACATTGCTGTGGGAGAAACCACTGCCGATGGGATGTTTACTTTAAAAACAGTGGAGTGTCTGGGTGCATGCGGCTATGCACCTATGATGCAGCTGGGCAAACATTACCGGGAGCATTTAACAAAAGAAAAAGTAGATGCAATAATTGAAGAGTGCAGGGCAAAAGCAAATTAAAATGACGAATTTAAATACTATACCAAAAATTACATTAATTAATCCAATTGAGGGCTGTAAATTATATTTAGAATTTTCTGATGGGATTAAAGGAATTGCTGATCTTTCTCATTTAAAAGGAAAGGGAGTTTTTGAGCTTTGGAATAATGAAGAAAATTTTTCAAAAGTGCATATAGATACTAATGGTGGAATAGTGTGGAATGATGAAGTTGACATTGATGCTCTTAATTGCTATTTAAAAATAACGAACCAAACTTTTGAAGAGTATGCCAATAGTTAGTTCTTTTTACGGGATATTAATTTACTTTTATTTTGAAGACCATAACCCTCCTCATTTTCATGCAAAGTATAATGAGTATGAGGCACTGGTGGATATTAACACTTTAGGAATTTTAAGAGGCAGTTTGCCTTCTAAAGCACATGCTTTGGTTATAGAATGGGCCAGCAAGCATAAAATTGAACTTTTGAATGACTGGGAATTAGCAAAAGCTAACAAACAACCTGAAAAAATTGAACCCCTAAAATAAGTGAAGTTTTTTTTTACCATATTGTTTATTTCTTTTTCGGTTGTTGGCCTTGCGCAAACTGCTGATGATGTAAAACTAATTGCTGTTGTAAAAGAGTTTCATCAGGCATTAGTAAAACAAAATACCGTAAGCATTAACCAGCAAACCGATAAAGCGGTAAGCTATGGCCACAGTAATGGCTGGGTGCAAAACAAAAAAGATTTGATAAAAGATTTTGAAACGGGTAAAATCAGTTATCAAAGTTTTAAAGAAGACAGCATAACAGTATTAATGAATGAGAATATGGCCAATGTGCGTTTTATTGCAGACATCACAGCATCAGTAAATGGCACTACGGTTAATAATTATCATTTAAAAGTGCTGGAAGTATGGGTAAAGAAAAGTAAACGTTGGGTGTTGTTTGCGAGGCAAGCGGTGAAATAATTATGATAAAATTTAAATTCTATAAACGATGCGATTGTTAATTAAAAGTCTTTTTATTATTGCTTTTGTCATCTCTTTAGCCTCTTGTGGTTCAACTAAAATAACATGGAATCAAGTTTCAAAAGATGCAAAGAATAAAGAAACACCTTGTTTTATTGAATATTTCGATGGACGAGTTGAAAAATTTAATAAGATAACCTCAGCTTATACAATGGCTGGTTCAGGGTTGTTAGTTCCGACATCAAATCTAGTTTTGAAAATCGATGGTAAGTACACAACATTTAATAAAAAAGAAGTTAAGGCTTTTCAAGAAGTCAACGGTTACTCTGTGCAAGTTAAACGTAGTGCTGCGGAATTGAATTTAAGTAAATTTAAGGACGAAGAAATGGATTATGCCGTAAGAGTTTGTAATGGAAAGATTGAACTTTTTAGGCGTGCATTGCAAGTTGAAAGCTTTGGCACAAGAACTGTTCATGAATTTATGTACGTAAGAAAAGGTGTTGAAAGCCCATTTCAACTCGTTGACAAAGCACTAATCGAGAGTATGGTTGCCGATAACAATGATATTGCTAAAAACTTTGAAAATTTGTATAATAAAGGGCGAGCTGAGCAATTAGTAAAATTAATAAATGCTTATAACAATAACTAAACTATAAGTAATGTGTCGTCGTTTAACTATCTAACAACGAAGGCAGAAATAAAAACAATAATACAAGTGAAATTATTTTTTTCTATAGCCGTTACTGATTGCCTGACCAACAACCGCTAAGATAAAAGTTGAATAAAAAAATTCAGTTGAAGAGTGCGACGCCACCGAAGCTGAACAAAGAATAAATGCCGGGTACAAAAAAATAAAACAGTGTGAGAGGATATAAACTAACTTTTTTTCTGGCTGCGGCTTTACTAATTGCAGCATTGCTTACAAAGCTGTTTGATAAAAGAGAGTTTGGAGGTTTAAAAAGCGATACAGGCAGTTGGTTTTTACTGGCAGGAGGTGTTATTATGACGGGGTATGGTTATTATGAGTATTATAAAAAGAAGACAAACAAATAAACCCATATTGGGCAAATGAGTAAAAAATTATTATTAGCAAATGCACATGTTCCGGGCATCCGGGGTTTTGAAGTATACCGCCGTGAAGGTGGTTACCGCAGCGTGGAAAAAGCATTGAAGATGCAGCCTGCCGATATTGTGGAAGAAGTGAAGAAAAGCGGATTACGTGGCCGTGGCGGTGCTGGTTTTCCTGCAGGCATGAAATGGAGTTTTATTGCAAAGCCAGAAGGTGTGCCCCGCCATTTAGTGGTAAATGCAGATGAGAGCGAACCCGGTACTTTTAAAGACAGGTACCTGATGGAATTTATTCCCCATGTGCTTATTGAGGGTATGATTGTATCATCGTTTGCGCTGGGCAGTAACGTCAGCTACATTTACATTCGTGGCGAGTATGCATGGATAACTGATATTTTAGAAGACGCCATTGCAGAAGCAAAACAAAATGGTTTTTTAGGTAAAAATATTTTGGGCAGTGGGTTTGATTGCGAAATTTATGTGCAGCGTGGCGGTGGTGCTTATATATGCGGAGAAGAAACGGCATTGATTGAATCGTTGGAAGGTAAACGTGGTAATCCAAGAATTAAGCCACCATTCCCTGCAGTAAAAGGCTTGTGGGAAAGGCCAACAGTGGTAAATAATGTTGAGACGATTGCGGCCGTTGTTCCAATAATAAATGATGGTGGCGAAGAATATGCAAAAATTGGTGTGGGTAAAAGTACCGGCACCAAATTAATTTCTGCCTGCGGTAATATTAATAAGCCCGGCGTGTATGAAATTGATATGACGATAAGTGTGGAAGAATTTATTTACAGCGATGAATGGTGCGGCGGTATTGCCAATGGAAAAAAACTGAAGGCATGTATTCCGGGTGGTTCATCGGTACCAATTTTGCCTGCAAATTTATTGCTTACAACTGCTAAAGGCGAAAAGCGTTTAATGAACTACGAAAGCCTTGCCGATGGTGGTTTTGCAACCGGCAGTATGATGGGCAGCGGTGGTTTTATTGTACTGGACGAAGACCAGTGTGTGGTAAAACATACTTTAACGCTGGCAAGATTTTACCATCATGAAAGCTGCGGGCAATGCAGCCCCTGCCGTGAAGGTACCGGCTGGATGGAAAAAATACTAAAGAAGATTGACAGCGGTAAAGGAGAGATAAAAGATATTGATTTGTTGTGGGATATACAGCGTAAGATTGAAGGCAACACAATTTGTCCATTGGGAGATGCAGCAGCGTGGCCGGTGGCAGCAGCCATCCGTCATTTTAGAGATGAATTTGAATGGCATGTATTAAACCCGGAAGAGTGTTTGAAAAGAAATTATGGTTTGGCGCATTATGCGGATCCGATACATGTAGCAGTAACAGCATGAGAGAAGTAAAAAATAAAAAGTAAAAATTCAAAATATGGTTTATGAAGGTTTTGAAGTAAATGAAGATGAGAAACCTTACAAGATTAGCCATAGATATTTTTATTTCTCTAAAAATGTTATTTTGTTTATTAAAGAATGTAAATACGAAAAGATTTACCATTCTATGTTCGACCAATTGCTACGGAGTGCAACATCAATTGGTGCAAATGTGGTGGAGGGAAAATCAGGAAGTTCTAAAAAAGACTGGAAGAATTTTCAAGTGATAGCGCTTAAATCGGCAAATGAAACTAAATACTGGCTTTGCCTGATTAACGAAACGCTTGAAGTTAATAAGATAAAAATAAATGAATTGATTAATGAAGCTGATGAGATTTCAAAGATTATCGCTTCTATAATAATAAAGTCAGATAAGCCACATGGCTAATTTTGATTTTTGATTTTTGACTTTTGAATTTAAAATATGGCTGACGAAATAAAAGCACCGCCTGCAAACTTCAAAGTAACAATCGATAACATTACTATCGATGTGGCACCGGGCACAACAATATTAAACGCTGCAAGGGTTATTGGCGGCGATGTTACACCACCTGCTATGTG
>JAGVCC010000321.1 GCA_020059395.1 Chitinophagales bacterium
GCACAATCCGCAGGCCTTATTTCGTAAATAGAACACTTATTATCTTTTAAATTTAAAAACTGGCAAGGCTGCTTTTTATTTTGCCAGTCTTTATCTTTCTTTTCATACACAAGCCATTTAGTTTTAAATTCATCCGCCGTCATTTTAAAATGAGATGAAATACGCTTTATGTCTGCAGGTGTAAATGTTGGCGTCATGGTCTTACAGCAATTAGCGCAGGTAAGGCAGTCTATTTCCTTCCATACTTCCGGCTCTAGTGCCGCAGTAAGTTTATCTAAATGGCGTGGAGGATTTTTTTCAACTTTTGTAAGAAAACGACGAAGTGTTTTTTTATTTAGGTTAGCCTTTTTTTTAAAGCTGCGCAGATTTATTGCATCCATGTAAAATGTAAATTGCTGTTATAAATATTAGAGTTACGAAAATAGCGTATAATTGTTTTAAATAAACACAAGGTTATATAATGTGGGAAGTTTATAAAAAAGGATTTAAGGCATGGCTGCAGCTGGAAAAATCCCTGTCGGAAAATTCAGTATTGGCTTACCTGCATGACATTGATAAGCTGACAGTATTTTTTAATGAAACGGATAAAACTCCAAAAGATATTACTTTAAAAGACCTTGAAAGTTTTATTAAATACATTGCTGAGCTAGGTATGTCTGCCACTTCACAAGCTCGTATTATTTCGGGCCTTAGAAGTTTTTATAAGTATTGCCTGCTTGAACAAATTACCATTACTGACCCCACAGCTTTACTGGAAGCGCCTAAACTAAAAAGAGCCTTACCAGATGTACTGAGTTTTGATGAAATAGAAAAAATAATTGGTGAGATTGATTTGAGCAAAGCTGAGGGAGGCCGCAACAAAGCCATGCTGGAAACACTGTACAGCTGTGGCCTGCGGGTGAGTGAACTGATAGAATTAAAATTGAGCAGCCTGTATTTAGATGTTGGTTTTATACGTGTAATTGGCAAAGGCAATAAAGAAAGGCTGGTGCCCATTGGCAGCAGTGCTGTTAAGTACATTAAAATTTACAAAGATGATATACGGATACATATTGCCATAAAAAAAGGACAGGAAGATATTTTATTTTTAAACCGCCGCGGCAGTATGCTTACAAGGGTTATGGTTTTTTTAATAATAAAAGAGCTGGTGCAAAAAGCAGGTATTACAAAAACAATTTCGCCACACACTTTTCGCCACTCCTTTGCTACTCATTTAGTGGAAGGTGGCGCAGATCTTCGAGCCGTACAGGAAATGCTGGGCCATGAAAGTATTACCACAACAGAAATATACACTCATCTTGACAGAGAATATTTAAGAGACACCCTGCAGCAATTTCACCCGGCTTTTAAATAATACCTGCTGTTATAAACAAACAGTTTAATGAAATCTATTAACAAGTTGAGGGAGTATTATACCGCCGTTTATTAAACTATAAATATTTTTTGAGTTGTAAGCGGTATAAAAAACCGGCCTGGCACTCCTGATTTTCGTTAATCTCATAAGGCAGTTACCAAAGCCGGTGTAAACAACCAACACTTAGTGAACGATGAAACTGTTTGTGCTTAACAATTTATTTTTTAAGCCGATTAGACTTACATAATACAGGCCGCTACCCCATGTTAAAGCTGCAACCATCTGTATTGTATTATTTTTTTGGGTGGCTGATAGCTGCTGTGTATGTAATACCTGCCCTGCTGCATTTGTTATTTGCAAAATATAATTACCAGTTTCTTTTACCGCATATGTTACATTAAATGCGCTGCCCCGCAATACAGGATTAGGTGCTATTTTTAAACTACCTGTTAGCTTTGTTTTAAAAAGATTGAGGCTGTCAGTAAATGTCCGCTTAATGGTTTTACCATTTACACCGCATGATAGTGTTCTGGATACAGATCCCATAGTAATGTATCCCTTAGTTACAGTCCCGTAACTAATTACATTTACTGAATCCATTTTTTTATAGTCTGCAAGCATTGGCTCTTTTTCTAAAAAAACATACTTCGTTTCTTTACGCTCATTAAAGCTCCAGCCTTTAATTTCAATTGTAGATGGCAGATAACCTGTTGCATTTATTGTAAGTGTAAGCCTGTCATTTTCTTTTATTTTCTTAAGGTTGTAAATACCTTTGGCATCCGTTACCACACTATCGGTTTTGTAACTGTTTTTAGTAATAACAATTGAAGCCTTTACAGGCAGATGACTGCCATTGTCCCGCACTTCAATTACAGCCACATGTTTAGGGTTTGCAGGTGGATAATAATCATAATCAGATGATATACCCCCAACTGTTACAATGACATCACCTTCAAGTGTTGTTTTACTTGTTGCAAGCACTATATCGAAATTAGTTTTGCCTTTTACTACAAAAGTTTGCAACTCGTAACCAACTGCACTAAAAATAAGTTCATCGGTATTTATGTTTGCCTTAATACTGTAGCGGCCATCTGCATTGGCGCTTACTGCAGTTGTAGAGCCTTTAACTTTTACAGTTGCAAAACCTACTGGCTCCCCGCTTTCATCGGTAATTTTTCCGCTAATAATTTTCGCAGCAGTTGGCTTATATGCTACCATACCCACTGTGCCTCTAAATTCATTATTATTTGCCGGAGGCACCTGCTCTGTTTTAATTATTTTAACGGCACCCTGCGCTTTTGCACCAAATGACTTTGACAAGAACAGCAAAAACATTGCAGCATAATTCCACTGCCATAATTTTTTCTTTACAGGATATACAGGTTTTGTTACAGGGCGGTTTAATTGGTCAGGATACATACGGCCGCATACTTTTTCGCCCTGCTTATCCAGAAAATAATGCAGCAGTTCGGTGTCGCTCATTGTAGTAAAATCAACTACCTGTTTGGCACAGGCATTACAAAACCGGCCTTGCTGGCTGGGTGTCATTTTATGCCAGTCTTCGTGGCATGGCTGGGGAATGGAGAATTGTACTTTTGGCTGCATAACAGTTAATTTGTTATGCTGATGCCGTGTTGAAAGAGATTACATAAAAAAGTAAAAAATATTTTTTACAGCTGCGTAACCAGACGCTTATTCTCCGTTCATCTCATCAAGCCTTGGTCTTAATCGTTTTTTACTTTTATTAAATACCATCATTCCCTTATCAATACCTTTACGCAGCTCCTTTTGTTCTTCTTCAGGTAACTGATAAACAGTCTGGCATTCGCTGCTGCAGCAACCATTATACGTTGCCGCACAAGCTTCGCATTGTATAAAAAGCAAATGGCAGCCATCGTTTTTGCAGTTAGTGTGTGTATCAGCAGGGTGGCCGCACTGGTGGCATTTTGCAATAATGTCTTCGGTTATGCGTTCGCCAAGCCTGTCGTCAAACACAAAATTTTTACCAATAAATTTACTGGGCAAATTATTTTCTTTTGCCTGCTTGGCATAATTAATAATTCCGCCTTCTAAATGAAACACATTTTTAAATCCGCTGTGTAACATATAGGCACTGGCTTTTTCGCAGCGGATACCGCCGGTACAGTACATAATTATATTCTTATCCTTATTCTCTTTCATCATGTCAACTGCCATTGGCAGTTGTTCACGAAAGGTATCGCTGGGTATTTCTATTGCACTTTCAAAATGGCCCACTTCGTATTCATAGTGGTTGCGCATATCTATAACAATAGTATCATTTTGCTGCAACAGCTGGTTCATTTGCTGTGCATTTACATAGCGGCCTTTATTTTCCATGGTAAAGGTTGCATCTGTAATACCATCTGCTACAATTTTTTCCCTTACTTTTATTTTAAGCACCCAAAAACTTTTACCATCATCATCTACCGCAATATTAAGGCGAAGGTCTTTAAGCGGTTCAATAGTATATAAGTAATTGCGAAAGGCATCCACATTACTATCAGGCACACTTATTTGTGCATTCATGCCTTCATGTGCAACATAAATGCGTCCAAAAACATTAAGGGCATTTAGTGCGGTATACATTTCATCCCTAAAATTGGCAGGGTCTGTAATAGTAAAATACTGATAAAAGGAAATGGTGGTGCGTTTTTCTGTTTCTTCGTACAAACGCTTTTTAAGTTCCGCCTGGGAAACCCGGTTGTGTAATACTGCCATAAAATTAAATTTGCGGTTGCTTGCAGGGCAAACCAAATTAAGGCACAAAGATAAGAAAATTGAAAGATGGCAGGAGAAAGTTGTTTGTTGACAGTTTACAGCAATGGCATTTGGAATTTTATAACCATTTAGCTATTTACCAAACTAGCTAATTACATGTTTTACAAATTAATTGTCATACGCTGCCCACCCCTGTCAACTTTTATACTGCCGCCTATAATACCGCCAAGCCCAATGCGTAATCCTGTTGTGGCTTTTTGGCCATTGGCATAGCCAGCTACAAAATCAACCCTGAAGATTTTAAAAATATTTTCCAGGCCAACAAATACTTCTGCATAATTACTTTTTTTGTTTACATAAAAAGCATTAGCACCACCAACCAAATTCCAGTTTAGTTTTTTAAACAAAGGGATTTTATTGGTGAGCAGGCCATTAAAGTGATGTTCTAAGTGGCCGAAAGAAAAGAATTTGTCCGTTGTGCTGTTGGCATAGTAACTGGCCAATTGAAAAGTATTTACATACTCACCAGCCGCAGTAGACCGGTTGCCGTTAAAATGCTGATAATCCTGTATGGGCACATTAACTGCATTGATAAATCCACCAATGCCAATTTTGTATTTCAATTCACCGGCAAGTTTTAAATTTTTATTGTCGCTTATTGTAAATTTCCATTTGTCAAAATCAACATCACTTCCAAAAACATTCTTAAACCCTTTTGTATAATTTAAACTGAAAGTGGGGTATTTTGAACCAATAGCTACTTTATTATTGGGAAACTGAATATACTTTTGGCCCGGTTTAATACTTATATCGAAACTTACCTGTAATGCCTGGTGCCTGTTAAACTGCAGATTTATTTTTTCGAAGGGGTAATTCGGTTTTATGTTTACACTGTCGTTTTTAAACATGGTAAACTTTGTGGTATTATCCAATGGTTGCCGGTCTTCATACAGCGCATTTACTGCAAAACGTAAACCGCTTTCATAACGTTTGGCAAAGCCAATGCTGCCAAACCAGTTTTCATAAATCTTCATAAAATTATCGCCCCAAAACAAAGTGTTTATGCTGTTGTTTAAGGCAGTAATGGGGCTTTGCTTATTAAACTGACTTACACGTTTACCACCAGACAAACTCCAGGTTTGCCTTTTAATTTTTTTATCGCTGCTCCAGTCTCTTGTATTAAAAACAATATCGGCCCAGGCATTTAAATGTGTGTTACTAAAGCCATACCGCAAATGCGGCTGAACAGAGAAATTAGATTTTAATTTTTTAATGTAAGTGTTGTAATAAAAATTAGCATTTATTACAGCACCCTCTGCAGTATTGTACTCCAAATTTTTAATGAGCGATTCTATTCCCCAATTTGAAGTACGGGTGGTGCTGTAATAGCGGCGATTAATCCCCTTCCAAAAAACGTTGAGTGGTTTTAATTTTCCCTGCAGTTTATTAAGCGAATCAACAGAACGTTTACTCAACACACTGTCTTTTTGTGCAAGATAAATACTGTCTTTAACCTGATAGTCTTTTTGCTCATCTGCTGCAAGCGGTACAGGCCGTATGGTATCCCAATACTCCTTCGATTTTTTATTTACAGTAGTATCGTACTTAATAATTATTTTGTCAAAATATTTTTTTGCGTATGCAGGGTTTACTTTGTAATTGGAATATACGTTTACAAAATTACCTACTGCATCAATCCCCATTTGATTAAAGTTAAAATGCAGCAGCTGGTTTTTTACCCGCCATACATCATTAGTTACGGGTACATGAATTTGTGTTATCTGCAGTGTGTCTATCAGTTCCAGCTGTGCTGTTTTTGTAAGCGTTAAATCAAAACTGTGTATGCGCCAGTCGCCATCAGTAATATAAATTACACCATTAAACAAGGGCTCGTAATTGCGGCGTGGCGTTACCCTTATGGTGTTAATTTCTTTACCATCTTCAAAAAAGCTACCCAGAAATTTAAATTTATAAAACCCAATAGCGCCATCTGCAATAGGAGAAACAAAACCACGGGGATTAAATTTTTCTGTAAAAATTTTTACATTGCTGTTGTATAAACTTATAAATGTGGGGAATGTAAAACCAAAGCCCCCACTGCCGCTCACCCTGCTGCTTAACACTTCCATTTTAAATTTATCAGGCTGCTGTGTATGCACTTTTGCTACAGACTCTGATAAATAAATAATCCCTTTACCGGTGGAATCAAGCCCCATATCTTTCCTGTCTTCATCAGGTACTTTTTTCCCAAAAATCCTGTCGGGCAAATTGCGCAGCTTCATAATGTCTTTGGTATACAAATCACAATCGAAAGCATTTACCTGCTTATTATAAAACTCTCTTTTTTTTATGGCATTGCGTATAATAGCATAGGCAGGATCTTCATCTCCCTGCTTTACTACCACTTCTTTTAAATCAAATTTTTGTGAAGAGAGAATAAATGTTATTTCTTCGTCAGCTTTGTCAACAGTAACTATTTTTTCCTGCCGGGTAAAACCAATATGCTGACACACTACTGTATAAACTCCGGGCGCAACAGTAAATGAAAACTTTGCTTTATTGTTTGCACTTGCACCAACGGATGTTCCTTTTAAAGTAACAGATGCGTATGGCAGTAAATCGCCATTATTGTTAAATACCGTACCTGCAATTTTTTGCGCTGACACTTTTAAACACACTAAAAATAGCGGCAGCAGTATAATTTTTGCCATTGTAATTTGTTAAACAGCTAAGTTAACAGCTTACCACGTTATAAAGATGTGAAAGGAGGAAAACTCAGATGAAAACAAAGTTTTCGATTACAAAATAACCAGCTAACTCAATATTGCATATTTCAGCATTAATAGTATTTATAAGCCAGCCATAAAAACCAATTTTCTTTTTATTACTAAATAAAGCTTTTGCAAAAAAACGCAGCAACTGCCGCACGGGCTGAAAGTGTCCCTTCTGTGCATCAATTACTAAATAATTTTGCACACTGTTTATGGTATGTATTCCCATATTAAAATCACAGAAATTTTCTGCACCAATTTGCATGTATACTTCCTCTTCAAAATCTGTGGTGGTTAATTTTGTTATTTTCTGAATTGTAATTGATTTACCATAATACTCTCCAGAGTTTTGAGCCGGCCTGTAAATTTCTCCATCTACTTCTATAAAATTGCCTGCAGGGCGGGCTCCGTTAATATTATGTTTTACAGGATTACGCTTGTGTGAATGATAAGGCCCAAAAAAATCATCTGCAAAAAAAACATGCAGCTCACTAAAAACCCCTTTACCCAGCATACATGCAAAGAGCCAGTACTTACCATCTTTTTTTAAAATAGTAGCATCTACCAATGGTAAAGATGTTATTTTAATTTTGTCAACCACCTGATTTGTATCGGTGTTATATTCATATGCAACAACACCGGTATTATAGGCATTTTCTGCAATAATATACTGCTTCCCTTTTTCTGAAAAAATTAAAGGGTACGACAGGTGAGATCCATTATTCAAAACTGTTTCAGATCGTGAAAATCCCTGAGATTCAGTATAAGTTATTGCTGCAATTTGCCCGTTTAGTTTACCTGTTGTAAATTGCTCGGCAAGTATAACAACATTGCCGGTTTTTGCATCAATTGTTATAAACGGGTCGGCATAACTTTGCATTTTATCCTGCGTATGCAGCCAGTTAAAATCAACAACCTGTTTTTTGTTGCGTATCACTTCCTTGATATCTTCTTTTGCCACGCCAACAGTCCATTGTTTAAAGTATAACTTAGATGTTATTTTATTAAGGAACTTCATTCACTTATTTAATTTTACGATTTGCCCAGTCTTCCTGCAACTGCTGCAATTTTTTTTAAAATATAATATGGATAAGTAACATAGTTTTTACACACTGTAACCACGCCACCAAAACTAAGCTTAAATTTATTAATTCCCTGCAGCCCTTTATCAGTTGTGTTATTTGCATACCCCCCAAAATCGTACAAAGTAAAACCCTGCTGTTTAAACTGCATCATATCAAAGTAATGAAGCAGCTTATTTGCCTTACCTGCCACTTGTTTATCAACTTCCGTATTCAGCCGTTGCGATGCTGCATGCATCAGCCTTACAATACCTGATTCCCTATCCGTTAAATAACTATGCGCCGCAATCCAGTTGCCGTTATATACCGCAATACTTATTTTTAAATATGGCTGCATCTGCTGTAACCTTTTTATACTTGTCGCATCTATCTGCCTGAAAGTGGCGAACTCGTTATAAAAAGCAGTAAACATTTCTGCATCCTCAGTAAATACACATGTAACTCCGTACTTTTCTGCCTGCTTTATTTCTGTTTGCACTGTTTTAGAAAAAGCGGAGAATATTGCTGCAACAGGCATACTCAAATCATTTTCTACAGTGTGTGAATTTTGGGTGATGCTAAAAATTTTCCCTGCCGGGTTTTTCACATGCATATAAGCAGCCAGCCTGAAGGAATGCCAAAATAAAAATTTATCAGCAAACCAAATTTCAGTAACACCAATTCCAGAAAATTTTTTTATAAAATTTATCACCGTGTATTTTCAGTTTATAAGGGGCTGAGATGCTACTTAACGAATTTCACGGATTAAGGACGCTAGTTATTTTGTAAAAATAGCCTATTAGTAAGATTATATAAAATTAAATTTATGTGGATCTAAAATTACTTACGTGGAGTTATAAAGCTGCCACTTAAGGCCCCCATACCTGCTGTTAATGCGCCAATTAAAGCTGTAGCAAAAATTAGTACCCACACATTATCCATTTTTAAAAGCACCAGCGATATTTTCTGTGCCAATGCATGGCCATTGGCACTGCTGATATAAAAACTTAAAAAGCCCCACAATAAAAAAAGCGCCGTAAACCCCGATAAAAAACTTTTAGCCGCCGATTGTTTAATAACTGCAGCCACAACAAATGCCGCAATAGCAATGCTCCACCATGGTAAAAATAAACAGGTAGCAAAACTCAGTGCTGCGGTTACTAAAATTGATATTGTAAATTTCATTTTAAAGTAAAATTAAATTAATTAGTAAAACTCATTACCCATTTAATGCGGCTGTCTTTTTCTTCGCCTTTAACCATCATCCATAACTCATAAAATTTTCCAGTTGCCCATGTATCAATAAAATTATCGTAAAATTTGCTTCCGGGGTTACCACTTTGTCCGCCGGGGTACACACCATGTGCATTTGTTTTTTGTGTAAGCTCAATTACCATTCGCCAACTTGGGCCATGTGTATCTCTTGTGGCATTAATTATATGTGTGCCTCCCCCAATGGGCAGGTTGTCTCTGCTAAAGGCAGGCAACTTGGCCAAATGATCAATATGTGTTGCTTTGTATTTTTCCCATACCAGTTTACCATTAAGTTGTGCTGCTTTACAACTTATAGCTGCTTTTTTAAATGCAGCCGTCACATTATCTGCAAGTGTTTCAGTTTGCGGTGTTGTAATATTATCTATAAACTTCCAGGCACTGTCTTTTAATACCGCTTCCAGCAAAGTACTTTCTAAAGGCCGCTCTACATTTTCAGGTGCTTTGGCATATTCATCTGCAAATACAGCTGTTTCAAATTCTTTCCAAAAATTTACAAATACTGTAGCACCGACACTGCCTACATCATGCCGCATATTCCAGTTTTTAAGTATTGAAAAATATTGCTGTTCACCTGCGTTTAGCGAAGCTGCATTTATACTCTTTAGTATGAAAGGCATTGCCATTGCAGCAAAACAATTGTAGTTATCTGTTTGCAATTGCATCATACTATCTGCAGTAATATTATTCATGGCAGATAAACGCTTGTTTATTTCATAACCTCTGTATAACGGATACACCCTTCCAATATAATACGGATAAGTTTCATCAACCGGTTTTTGATTGGCACTGCTTACAAAACCTCTTTCAGGATTGTATTGATAGGGCACTTCATCCTGAGGTATAAATCCCTTCCATAAATAACTGGTATCCGTTCCCGGCATTACAAAATCTCCCTGACCTTTCCACTTTGCCGGCCAGTTTCCCTGTGTGCGTAAAGCAATATCTCCGTTTTTGCAAGCAAACACACAGTTTTGTCCGGGTGTACGCAGGTTTTGCGCCGCTGCCTGGTAATCTGCATAATTTTTTGCATGATTCAACTGGTTAAAAATTCTAAGTTCATTACTTGGGTCATGCGCCGTCCAGCGTACTGCATAATTTTTACTATTATCGGTGCGCTTGCCGCCAAAACTTTTATCAAACATAACCGGGCATACATCATTACCTAATTTTACATAGGCTACTGAATCAATAAAATCTGGTTGCCCTTTTATTTTAAATGTATCTACTCTAAAATTTGTTGCATGATAGGTGCCATTAAATAAATATTCTTTGCGGCTGTCGTCTTTAAAAATTATTTCGTAATAATCCCTTACATCTCTGCCGCCATTGGTAAATCCAAATGCACAACTGTCGTTATAACCAATTACAACCCCCGGTGCCCCTGGAAAAGAAACGCCATACGCATTAAATGCAGGAGTGGAAATTTGCAGCTCGTACCAAAGCGATGGAAGATTTAAACCTAAGTGGGGATCGTTACACAAAATAGGTGCACCACTTTTTGTTTTGCTGCCGCTTACCGCCCAATTGTTGCTGCCATTAGCCATGTCTGGTTTTTGTGACTCAGCGGCCTGTACCGGTTGTTTAAAATATGCAGAGTCCGCTGTTGCAGGCGCAACAGGAAAAACGGTTTGCTTTAAAAAAGACGTTCCTTTAGGAATAATAGGATCCAGCGAATCTTGTTTATAAGGAAACAGTTTTTCAAAATCTGCTGCACTAAAAAAACTCAGCGCATTCGTCATCTCAAAATCTTTTTCATGCGCAGCCAAATCATAGCTCATATATTTAAGGAGTAATGCTGTTTTATGATTGCTCCATAACTCAGGTGTGTAGCCAATTAATTTATATTCTAAAGGAAGGGTGCTTTCTGTTAATGATTTAATGTAAGCATTAACACCCTCTGTGTAAGCATCGCATTCAGATTTTATCACAGGGTCTTTGCTCATTTCCGTTACAGCAATTTCTGCTGCATACACCATCCCCAAACGCCTGAACTCTCTGTCGTGGTTCAAAGCCTTATCACCAATAATTTCTGCAGCACGGCCTGCTGCAGCGTGTGTTTGTAACTCCATTTGCCACAGCCTGAATTTTGCATGCAAATAGCCTTGCACAAAATAGGCGTCGTTTTCCTGTTCTGCAAAAATGTGCGGCACCAGACGTTCATCCAAATACACTGATGTTTTTCCCTTTAATTTCGGAAAACTTAATTCGTCGGAAAAATCACTATTAACCGCTTCTGCATTTTGCCAAAAGCCGTGCTGCGGACTTAAAAAAGCTCCAAATAGTGGTGTGTTATTACCGCCAATTTTCCAACTGTTGTTTAATAGAAATACTAAACCTGCTGTTAAAGCTGTGCTGATTAAAAAGGGAATAATTTTCATATGCAAAAATGTAGATGTAATATAATAAAAACCACGTTTAGTAAAGCCGCAGGGTTTATTTATTTTTGCACCATGAAAGAAGAGAGCATTGATGTAAAAAATATACTGGGTCTGCAATTGCCCACCGACCCACGCTGGGTAAACTTAGCCGAACTGGAGCTGGAAGAAATTTTAACCGACCATGCATATTGTGAACAAAAAGCAGCAACCACCTGCATTTCTTTAATACAACGCTACCCCGACAGAGAAGAAATGGTAAAAGAGCTTAGCCCCATTGTTACCGAAGAATGGGGACATTTTAGACAGGTATTGGCTGAATTACAAAAGCGTAATTTAAAACTGGGCAAACAACGTAAAGATATTTATGTAAACAAATTGCTGGAGTTTCAAAAAAAAGACGGCAGCGTGGAAGACCGTTTGTTAGACCGCCTGCTTACCATGGCTTTAATAGAAGCAAGAAGTTGCGAACGTTTTAAACGCTTAAGCGAAGGTTTGGATGATGCATACATGCGTAATTTTTACCGCCGCTTTATGGAAAGCGAAGCCGGGCATTACACCCTGTTTATAAATTTAGCAGAGTTGTATTTACCAAAAGATAAAGTGCGCAAACGCTGGGCACAGTGGCTGCAGTATGAAAGAGAATTAATAGAAAGTGCTGAAGTACGGGGAGACAGGATACATTAGCGGATGAGATAGCGCAGGCGTACAGCACCAGGTATGTAAGGCATACCAACAGCTTCATCAATTTCTGGAGGGCCAAACGAGTCTGGCCTTCTTTCAAATTTAGGCTTTAAAAGTTTGTATCCTGCTGATAGATTCTTATACGCAATAAACTTGTGCTTTACTCCAATACCTGTTGTTATTTCAAGTTGCCATTTTTTATTTTTACTTATACTGAATATGGAGCCAATTACTATTCCGCCGCCTATAGAAGTTGCCGTTGCATGATATTTATATGACTTTAAGGTATCTGCCGTAGCTGCATTTACAAACAACTTATTATTCCCATTAAAGCCATAGTGCTTTATCCTAAACTCTGTGCCCACAAAATAGTATGCTTTATATTGCCTGTTAACACGATACCTGTATTGCATAAGTAACCTGTAACCACCTGTTAACGGGTCGGGGCTTTTATAAACCGGGGCTTTAAAAACATACGACAACTCTGCAAAATAGCTGCTTCGCTTTGTAAAATTGTTACTAAATCCTAATCCCAAAGCAGCATGAGGTTCTGCTATCGAAAATGGGTTAAACGAAAGTGCCTTCATTTTTTCCTCACCTGCATATTGTGCATTTGTTTCCAAAAAATTGCAGGCAAAAAATATAATAGCTATCGAGTATTTCCTCAACTAAATGATTTTATTTCAGCAGAAAGATTCATGTACGGGAATTTCTGCTGCATAACTTTTATTTTTTCAAGATATTTTTTTTTGAAAGCCTGATGCGGTGCAGAGTCAGGATTAAACGCTTTATGATATACCGCTGCATTAATTTCATTAATCTGCTGCATCAACTGTTGCGAAGGTTCATCGATACATGCTCCAACAAATTTTTCCCAAACATAATTAGTAGCGGCATAATTAGGGTGTACCATATCTTCTGCGTAAAAACGGTAGTCACGCAAATCATCAATTACCAATTCGTAAGCAGGAAAGTAAAACACGTTTTTAAATTGTTCCGTCGCTGTGTGTACGGCATGTACTAAAGCGGCTTTACTTCGGTTGTTTTCTATAAAACCCTCACGCAGGTGGCGCACCGGGCTAATGGTAAATATTATTTTTAAGTTTGGGTTAAACTGCTGCAGTTTATCAACTGTTTCGTTCACAATGCCGCAAACTTCTTTATTAGTAAGCAGCCGGCGGTTAAACCAATTGGCTGGGGCTTTATGATTGTTTGCAGCCACATTACCAACAATTGCATTAGTGGCATTTTCTGTTAACTCATATACCCATGCAGAGCCGTATGTAATAATAATCCAGTCTGCAGTTTTTAAATAACTGTGTGCTTGTTGGGTAGACGTATTAATTTTTGTAACAGCATGCTGTGCAGTAACACCCGAAAAACGGCTATGATGCTGCCAGCTGTGATAGCCTTCATTCAAAAAAAATAAATCCTTTTCTGTTATTACTTTATTTACAATGTAATTTTCAAATGCTTCTTTTACACTTACAGGATTAAATAAAATACCATTGGGATTTTGCAGCAACTCAAATTTGTGTACCAGCAGTTTATCACCAATATTTTCTGTAAAGCAACTGCCCATCAGCATTAATGTATGCTGATGATTGATTGTAACGGGAAATGTTTTAGGGGTAAATTCAAGCCTGAAATCCATAGCACAAAGTAAGCGAATTACACAAATATTTCATCAGCCATGCAGCTGCACTGCTGCATGGCGTCCTTATTTAAACCATTCAATAATTTCTTCTCCTCAAAATAGGGTATCATCAGCTCTGTATCCATATTTCCCAACAGTTCGTCATCGGCCATGGGGCAACCGCCAATACCTTTTAATGCACCATCAAAACGCAGGCAACCGGCTTCAAGTGCAGCATCCACTTTTTCTTTCCAGTTTAAAGCTGTTGAGTGCAAATGCACGCCAATGGTGGTTTGTGGTAATGCATCAATTAAATATTTTGTTACCCTCTTCACCTGTGCGGCTGTTGCAAGCCCTACCGTATCAGCCAGCGAAATAGTTTTTATATCCATAGCTGCCAGCTTATTCACCCATTCAAAAACAATTGCTTCGTCATACACATCCCCATAAGGATTTCCAAAACCCATAGAAATATAAACCACCAGCTCTTTTTTGTTTTTAATACAAAGGTTCTGTATCTCTTCTACCCTGCCTAACGACTCTGCTATTGTTGAATTGGTATTGCGTTGTTGAAATGTTTCTGAAACAGAAAAAGGGAAACCGAGATAAGTTATTTCATCATACACCACTGCATCTGTTGCCCCTCTTTCATTTGCAATAATTGCTAATAGCTTTGATCTGCTGCCAGCTAATTCTAAATTACCAATTACATCTTTTGTATCTGCCATTTGCGGTATAGCCTTGGGAGACACAAAACTGCCAAAATCTATTGTGTGAAAACCTACTTTAAGTAAGGCATTGATGTACTTAATTTTTTGTTCTGTAGGTATAAAATGTTTCCAGCCCTGCATGGCGTCCCTTGGGCATTCAATGAGGTGAGTGGTGAGTGGTGAGTGGTGAGTTTGATTCATGGTTTGTAAGGCTTTTCATTTAACATCCCATTCTTATTTTGCCACAGCCCTTTGTTTTGCTGCTTCGTACAATACAATACCGGCGGATACACTTACATTCAAACTTTCAAAATCCCCGGGCATGGGTATTTGTATTTGCTCATCGCATATCTTCATTAAAGCAGGATAAATACCTTTTTCTTCTCCGCCCAGTACAAAAGCACAGGGCTCTGTAAAATTACATTCGTAAATATTTTTTGCAGCTGTCATTTCTGTTGCAAAAACTTTAATGCCGTTAAGGTGCAGCTCATCCACAGCTTTCATTAAACTGTTTACACGGCAAATAGCCAGTTGCTCCAATGCACCTGCCGAGGTTAATACAGCATCTTCATTTAAAGCACCGACGCCTTTATCAGGTATAATAATTGCATGTACACCAAACGCATAAGCACTACGTGCAATACCACCTATGTTACGTATATCGGTTACTCCATCTAAAATTAAAAACAGCGGTGTTTCTCCTTTTTCCACCACAAACGAAATTACATCCTGTAAATTCTGGTATTGCACTTTGGCAATTAATGCTATACAACCTTCATGATTAAATACATTAAAATTATTCAGCTTCTCCACAGGCACTTTATTTACAGGCACCTGGTTTTGCTCTGCCAGTTTCTTTATTTCGTCAATCACTTCTCCATGCACAGTTGCCTGCATGTAAATACGCTCTAATTGTTTGCCGCTTTTCATAGCAGTAATAATAGCCTCTCTGCCCACAATTAAGGCACTCTTTTTTGGCCTGTGCTGCTGTTGACGAAAATTTTTCATTGCTACAAATTTATGTTTTATTGTTTGAATGTGGATTTGGGCTGATTAAAGAGATTGCAATAAAAAACCCTCTCGTTTTGGAGAGGGTTTTATGTAAGGTCAATTTTTTATTTTAATCCAAAAACTTTCTTCACTTCTTTCACTGCATCTAATTTTTCCCATGTAAACAGCTCTACTTTTTTCTTTACCACTTTTCCATCAGGACCAACAAATGACTTTTCAACTACTTCGTTTTTACGGCCCATGTGCCCGTATGCAGCAGTTTCGCTGTACATAGGGTTACGCAGCTTAAGGCGTTGCTCAATAAAATAAGGTCGCATATCAAAACAAGGCATTTTCATAATAGCATCTGCTATTTGCCCGTCGGTTAAATTTACTTTTGCGGTACCGTAAGTTACTACATTAATTGAAGTTGGCTGTGCCACACCAATTGCATAACTCACCTGTACCAACACTTCGCTACACAAACCAGCTGCCACTAAATTTTTAGCGATATGCCTTGTTGCGTAAGCAGCACTACGGTCAACTTTGCTAGGATCTTTACCGCTGAAAGCACCGCCACCGTGTGCCCCTTTACCACCATAAGTATCTACAATAATTTTACGGCCTGTTAAGCCAGTATCGCCATGCGGACCACCAATTACAAACTTACCGGTTGGGTTTACGTGATACTTAATTTTATTATTGAAAAGATGAGCGTATTTAGGATACTTTGCCTTTACCCTTGGTATTAAAATATTGATAATGTCTTTTTTAATTTTTGCCAGCATTTTATCATCAGCAGCAAAATCGTCATGTTGTGTAGAAACAACAATAGCATCAATTCTTACAGGCAAATTGTTATCATCATATTCTAAAGTAACCTGACTCTTTGCATCGGGGCGCAGGTACTTTATGGCTTTATTCTCTCTTCTTAAAGCGGCCAATTCTTCTAATAATTTATGTGCAAGATTTAGTGCCAGTGGCATGTAATCATCTGTTTCATTAGTGGCATAACCAAACATCATACCCTGGTCGCCAGCACCTTGTTCTTCTTTCTTTTTTCTGTCAACACCTTGATTAATATCGCCGCTTTGCTCATGTATAGCACTTAAAATACCACAACTGTTTGCCTCAAACATATATTCACTTTTTGTGTATCCAATTTTGCGGATAACGCCTCGGGCAATTTCCTGCACATCTAAATATGCTTTACTTTTTACTTCGCCTGCCAGTACTACCTGCCCTGTTGTAACCAGGGTTTCGCAGGCAACTTTACTCTGAGGGTCAAAAGCTAAAAAGTTATCAATCAATGCATCGCTGATTTGATCAGCAACTTTATCCGGATGTCCTTCACTAACAGATTCTGATGTAAATAAATATGGCATAGTGTTTTTTTTGAAGTGGCAAAGATAAGGGCAGGTTTATAAAGAACAAAGTCCTGCAAGAGTTTTGCAGGACTTATTAACTTATTGTGAGAAAGAATTTATTTGATATTTGAATATACAATGCGCAGGCGCATGCGGTAGTTGGTATTGGTGCCGCTACCAAGCCTTACACGGCCTTTGGCAATTTTGTTGTTACCGGGTAAATTGGTTTGAAAATACTGTGAATACCTGAAATAATACGGGGCAAATAGCCTGAATGAATAATTGGGTGTATGCTTCGTTAGCCTTTGCTGCACCTGGCGTGTAATATTAAAATTATAAAACCTTCTGCTGCCCAAACCGTCTGATTTAAAGCGCACAAAACCTCCAAAGGTAAAGTAGTCAATTCCACCATTGGGGAAGAAATTGCCTGTTACAAAGTCAGGATCGTAAGTGACACTGTAATTTAAATCGAAGTAGACTGGTTTCCATTTTATAGGAGCATTTCCAGTATCTATTAAGTCAAGATATAAAAAATCTGGTGAGGTAAAAGCACTATCGAGGTAGGGATTGTCCGGCACCTGATCCATAATTATTTCAGCCCTGTGTACAATCCGGTTGCTTAAGGTATCTAATGCCGGAATGTGAAGGTTTGCATATGTACCCGGTGAGGTTTGAAGATAAACATAATTAGGGTTAGCGCTTGCTATTTCTGCACCAGTACGATTTCTTATAATACTGTTAGCAGTTACAGAGGCCAGATTAGTACTTGTAGCACTTGCTATCATTCTAAGTGACGTAAAAGCCGTGTCCAATTTTCCTGTACCGAAATTTTTCTTTTTAAAATGAACTTCTAGTCGGCTCATACTATCGGTAAGATTAGTATACATAAGGCAATTACCAGTACCGCTAGCAATTATTGCCAAGCCTTTTTGGAAAACACGGAAAGCCGAGTCAGATCTGAAAGTATTGTTACCTGAAACCAGTGAATCTCTTGCAAATAACGAATTTGCAAAAGCTGATGACAGCTTTATACGAATATGATTACGGGCTGAATCTTTTTTATTACTATAAACAACGTAATTGCCTACTTTAGATAAATCGACAGAAGCGTTTCCCACGACTGAGCCGGTATTAGGCACGTAATTTACGGGTCTTGACTGAAACAAAGAATCCCACAATTGGCCTGCTGCAACTTCTCTTACTTCTAATTGCAAAGGTGTTAAGCTTAAACTATCGCCCCAATAACCTTTATAACTTAAACATAATACAACTGAATCAACTGAGGATGCAATAGTATCTCCTGCATTACCCCAGTAAAAAGGATAAAAACTTGGTTTAAACTGCACGAACACATTAGCTGTGGTAGTTCCAAATAACGGGTCGTTATTTATTTTTCCGAGCGCATGATCATCTAACCGGGTTATTACTGCTGTATCCGGGTTAAAAAAACCTTGTGTGGTAGTAATATTATATTCCGCTGCAAATGTGTTTACATTATCTACCGCAGGTAATAAATCGCTGCCAATATCAGTAGTATCTAACTTACTGCAGCCGCCAATAATAAAGTAAAAAGAAGTGAGAATTGTAATTAAAAAAAGAATACGTTTTTGCACAAAAAACAGTTTAATAAAAAGTTAGTTTTTTCTACTTGGCAAGGTCGGTATATAATTGCAAATAGTCTGTTAAATCAGTTTCTGCATTATACTTTAAAATCTTTTTGCCTTTTACTTTACTAAATTCGTCCACTAATTTTTTGTCTGCATTTGCGGCACCAAAAGTAACAGCATCCGCAAAGCTGGCACCTCCTTTAAACAGCGCCGTGTTATTGGCGTCTTTAAAAGGCTCCAGTTCTTTTTTAGTAACGTAATCGTTAATAGTTGCCAGTTTTAAAAAATCGGCGCCCAGCTTTTCCTTAAATGTATTTTCGCCGATGGTGTACACTACTTTGCTGTTGCTGAAAATAGGCTCCTTTTTATACGCCGCCTTAATAAACATTGGTATAAGACCCGCCATCCAGCCGCTGCAATGAATAATGTCCGGCGGCCATCCAAATTTTTTAACCGTTTCCAGTGCACCCTTACAAAACAACACCGTTCTTAAACCGTTGTCATCAAACCATTTTTCATTTTCATCATGAAAAACCTGCTTGCGCTTAAAGTAATCTTCGTTATCTAAAAAGTAAACCTGCAAACGGGCATTGGGCAGCGATGCCACTTTAATTAATAATGGATAATCATCATTATCAACTGTAACATTAATACCACTTAGCCTTACCACCTCATGCAAACGGTGTCTGCGTTCGTTAATAACACCAAAACGTGGCATAATACAGCGTACTTCCATACCGCTGTCATTACTCTTTACCGCCAGTTTATTCACCATTTCTGCAAAATCAGTAAGCTCCAGATAAGGGCTCATTTCATTTGCAATGAATAAAATTCTTTTTTTTGTTGACATTTGCGTTGTATTAAGTCCTGTTTGTTTTTAAAGGAGTGCAAAAGTACGGATTTTTTTTTGCAAATTGAGGTCTGCGGACACTGTAGCCAAACACATAATCATGATTGTATTCAAGAAATTAGCACATTTACAGTCTTTTTTAGAAAAAAAAAGACTGTCGGGGGCAAAAATTGGCTTTGTACCAACAATGGGCGCAATGCATCAGGGGCATATATCTTTAATTACTGCCAGCAAAGCCAATACAAACATTACCGTTAGCAGCATATTTGTTAACCCAACACAATTTAACGACCCTAAAGATTTTGAAAAATACCCGATAACAATTGAAAAAGATATTGATATGCTGGAGCTGGCCGGTTGCGACGCATTATTGTTACCATCCATAGCAGACATGTACCCTAATGGTACTAAAAACCTGCCTCATTATGATTTAGGCTTTGTTGAAACTGTACTGGATGGCAAATACAGGCCGGGGCATTTTCAGGGTGTTTGCCAGGTGGTGCACAGGTTACTGGATATTGTAAAACCTGATGTATTGTTTTTAGGCCAAAAAGATTACCAGCAATGTATGGTAATAAAAAAAATGATTGCATTAACGGGACTTTCAACCAGCATCAATATTTGCCCCACTTTACGGGAAACAGATGGCCTTGCCATGAGCAGCCGGAATATGCGCCTGAACACTGAAGAAAGAAAAAAAGCTGTTTTAATTTTTCAAACTTTACAATTTGTAAAGCAGCAAATAAAGTCAGGCTATCTGAATGACATAAAAGAAAGAGCCTTTAACTACCTGAATGCAGAAGGATTTAAAGCCGACTATATTGAAATTGCAAATGCCGAAAATTTGCACTTGCAGGAGTTTTGGGATGGCAAAATGCCGCTGGTTATTTTAGCTGCGGCATACTTAAATGAAGTGCGGCTGATTGACAATATGCTGCATTAAATAATCAGCCTACTATCCGTAAGCATTTCTTTTCCGTAATCAATTCGTAATTTGTACCCAATATGCGTAAAAGTATTTTCTCAATTATACAATTCATTATTTTTTTTGGACTGGGCATTTTTTTAGTGTGGTGGAGCATACATAAACTTACACCATCGCAATATGCACTTTTTGTTGAGGCACTTAAATCTGCCAACTACGTTTTGGTTATTCCGGTGTTTGGCATACTTACAATAAGCCATATAAGCCGAGCTATACGCTGGAAAATTTTAATGGCTTCAATGGGATACAATCCTAAACTCAGCAACACTTTTGCTGCCGTTATGGTTGGCTACCTTGCAAACTTTGCTGTGCCCCGTTTAGGAGAAGTATTAAAATGTACCATTTTAGGCAAATACGAAAAAGTGCCGCCCGATAAACTGTTGGGTACCATTATAGTTGAAAGGGCTGTTGACCTTTTATCATTTGCTATTATTATCCTTATCTCCTTTGTTACTCAGGCAAAAATTGTAGGCACCTACGCAAAAGAAGCACTGGATAAATATGTTTTAAACGGCGACAAAACAGCTATTGTAATAAAGTTTTCGGTTATAGCTGCCGTAATGATAACACTATATCTGCTGTTTCGTTTTATTTCAAAAAAATACGAACAAAATATTATCGTAACTAAAACCAAAGGCATTTTTAAAGGCGTTGCAGAAGGGCTTATGAGCGTAAAAAATATGAAACACAAATGGCTATTTATTTTTCATAGTGTGCTTATATGGAGCTGTTATCTCATAGGCACGTATTTAGGTTTTAAAGCAATTAACCAAACGGCCTCGCTGCCTTTTCTTGCATCGTTTCCGGTGCTTTCGTTTGGCACTGTAGCAACAATTATTACACCGGGCGGCATTGGTGCCTATCCTGAGTTATTAATGGATGCCATGCAGCTTTACAACATAAATGAAGCTTATGGTAAAGCCAATGGCTGGCTGCAATGGTCGGCACAATTTGTATTAACACTTATTGTGGGCAGCATTTCTTTAATTGTGCTTCCTTACATAAATAAAAAAAAGCATGAAAACAGTACAGGCCATACCAACTAAAATATATACGCTTACAGAGCTGCTGCTGCAAATGAAACGCTGGCGGCTGCTGGGCAAAAAAATTGTTTTTACCAACGGCGTATTCGATATTTTACACGAAGGCCATATTGCTTCTTTAAGTGATGCTGCCACCTATGGCGATATATTAATTGTTGGTGTAAATGCTGATGCATCAGTGAAAAGATTAAAAGGTGAAAGCCGTCCGGTAAATAACCAGCAAAGCCGCATTTTACTGCTGGCATCTTTATTAATAACAGATGCTGTAGTGGTTTTTGAAGAAGACACGCCTTACAATTTAATTACTGCCATACTGCCTGATGTACTTGTAAAAGGCGGCGATTACAATATTGAACAAATTGTTGGCGCCAAAGAAGTAATTGCCAATGGTGGTGAGGTAAAAATTGCGCCAATACTGCAGGGCTTTTCCACTACATCTATTATTGAAAGAATGAGAAGTAGCAAATAGTTTACTTAAACTTAACGCAGCATTTACTTTAAGGTTATACTAATACCTTTAATTTCACAAACAAAAAAGGTGTTGTGACAAAAACAATAATACGAGATATCAGCTGGCTTTCGTTTAATCACAGGGTGTTGCAGGAAGCTGCAGACGACAGCGTACCAATAAGAGAACGCATAAAATTCCTGGGTATTTTTTCCAATAATTTGGATGAATTTTTTCGGGTACGTGTGGCCGCACTAAACCGCATGATTGCATTGGGCAAAAAAAGCAGGATGCACCTGGAGATGAACCCCCAACTGATACTGGAGCAGATACATGAAACAGTATTAACACAGCAAAAAGAGTTTGAACGGATTTGGAATGAAATTTTGAGAGAGCTTAAAAAGCAGCACATTCATCTTATAACAGAAAAAAAACTGAACCGCATACAGCAAAAATTTATGCTGGATTATTTTAATGAAGAAGTACGCAGCAATATTGTACCGCTGATGATTGAAGAGATAAAGGGCTTTCCTGTATTAAGCGATAAATCTATTTATTTAGCCTGCGCACTTACTAAAAAAGATAAAAGCCTGCCTAAAAAATTTGCACTCGTATCGGTACCGGCAAGGCGGTTGCCAAGATTTATTATTCTGCCTTCAAAACAAAATGAAAAACATATTATTTTGCTGGAAGATATTATACGTTTTTGCGTGCCAAATATTTTTTCATTTTTTAACTATGATACATTTTCATCGGCCATTATAAAAGTAACCCGTGATGCTGAAATTGATATTGACAGCGATGTAAGCACCACCCTTATACAGAAAATTGAGAAGGGCTTAAAAAACCGCAAAAAAGGAAAAACGGTACGCTTTGTTTATGATAAGGAAATAGATGCCCAGCTGCTTACCTATTTAATAAAAAGATTAGGCCTTACACACAAAGACAATATAATTTCTGGCGGACGCATTCATAATTTTAAAGACTTTATGGATTTTCCGGCACAGGTATTTGCACAAAAAAACCTGCGTAAAAAACCATTTACCCATCCGGCTCTGCAACAATCAAAACGTGTTACAGATGTTGTAATGGCGAAAGATGTGCTGCTTAATTTCCCCTACCACGATTTTAATTCTGTAATAGATTTATTACGAGAAGCCGCCATTGACCCTCAGGTAACTGCTATTAAAATTACGTGTTACCGGCTGGCACCACGGTCAAAAATTATTAATGCCATTACCAACGCAGTACGTAATGGTAAAGAAGTTACAGTGGTGCTTGAATTAAGAGCAAGATTTGAAGAGGAAGCCAACCTTGAGTGGAAAAAAGAGCTGGAAGAATCAGGCGTAAAAGTATTACTGGGTGTACCCAATATGAAAATACACAGCAAACTGTGCCTGATAAAAAAAGTAGCCAACAACCATACCACTCACTATGGCTTTGTAAGCACAGGTAACCTTAACGAAAAAACTGCCACCCTTTATGGAGACCATTGCCTGCTTACCAGCGACCGTAATATTATGGCTGATGTAAACCGCCTGTTTCATTATTTAGAGCAACCCAAACTGCGCAGCCACTTTTTAAAAGCATGTAAAACATTATTGGTTAGCCCAGTTAGCATGCGCACACAATTACTGCAATTAATTAATAAAGAAATAAGCCATGCAAAAAAAGGGTTGGCTGCAGGTATTATTTTAAAGCTAAACTCACTTAGCGATGACATACTGATTAATAAACTGTATGATGCTGCCCGTGCAGGCGTAAAAGTAGAAATGGTGATAAGGGGTATTTGCTGCATGCTCACCGAAAATAAAAAATTTAAAGATGTATATGCTATCAGCATTGTTGATGAATATCTTGAACATGCAAGAGTGATGATTTTTGCAAATGCCGGCAATGAAAAAGTTTTTATTTCAAGTGCCGACTGGATGGTGCGTAACATAGACCACCGCATTGAAGCCGCTTGCCCAATTTTTGACAAAAAAATACAGCAGGAATTAAAAGACATTTTACAAATACAGCTGAACGACAATATAAAAGCAAGGCTGCTTGATAATGAACTGGCTAACCAATATGTAAACCCACGAAATACAAAAAAAATACGCAGCCAGGTAGAGATATATAATTACTTGTTTAAAAACAAGTAATTGGCTGATTTAATAAATACTTTACTGAATCATTTTACAAAACAGTATTAACACACAGTTAATAAGTTAGTACAATAACTGGCTAATCTGTTTTTGCTATTCCGTACATTCGTGAATAAACAACACCAATTAACCATACTTGAAACTGGCAGCAATTGATATAGGCAGTAACGCCGCAAGGCTTTTAATAACCGAAGTGGTTACCGATGAAAAGGGTAATACTGCATTTAATAAACTAAACCTGGTGAGGGTGCCGCTGCGTTTAGGCTTTGATGTATTTGAAACTGGGGAAATATCTAAACACCGAACAGGTATGGTGCTGCAAACCATGAAGGCATACAAACATTTAATGAATGCATATGGTGTGGAGCACTTAAAAGCCTGCGCCACCAGCGCTATGAGAGATGCAAAAAATGCCGCCGACCTTATAAGAAAAATAAAATTAGAAACTGATATTAATATAGAAATTATTAGCGGAGATTTGGAAGCTAACCTGATTTATGAAAACCATGTTGCCGAAAACATGGATCGCAGTAACAGTTATTTGTATATTGATGTTGGCGGTGGCAGTACCGAACTTTCTTTTTTCAGCAATGGCATACTTACTTATAAAAAATCTTTTAACATAGGCACCATACGCCTGCTAAAAAATATGGTTACAGAAAAACAGTGGGATGAGATGAAGGAAGTTGTAAAAGCTGTAACAAAAGGTCACAAACAGGTGGTGGCAATTGGCACGGGTGGCAATATTAATAAAATATTCAGCATGAGCAAACGTAAAGATGGAAAACCGCTGATGCTGGAACTGCTGAAAGATTATTACAAAGAGTTAAGCAGCGTTTCGCTTACAGAACGCATAAGCAAATACGGACTGCGTGAAGACCGGGCTGATGTAATTGTGCCGGCATTGCAAATTTACACCAATGTTATGCGCTGGGCCGATGCCACAGAAATTTATGTACCCAAAATTGGATTGGCTGATGGGCTGGTTAGGCATTTGTGGAATGAAGTGAAAGCTTAAACTGCATTCACTTATAATTTTAGACCCTTATCTATGCATAAATAAACTATTTGTATGCTTACAACTGTTAACCCCAAGTTGCCCATGCGCAACCTCAATGCCACTAAAGAATTTTATATTTATAAGCTTGGGTTTATACAATTTGGCGGCAATTATCCTGATTACTTAATGGTGGAAAAAGATGCGGTGCAGCTGCATTTTTTTGAGTTTGCAGCATTAAATCCAAA
>JAGVCC010000427.1 GCA_020059395.1 Chitinophagales bacterium
CCGGATTTTCCGGACTGGATTGAAGACAATGGCGTAGGCATAAAGCTGGCACCAGATACACGTACTACATCAATCATGAAAAAAGTGCTGCAGGAGCTGGAGCATAACAAACCCCTTTACAAATTATTTGAAGAGATACACAGTAACTTGAAGCTACAGCTTCAAGCTGATACGGATGTTCAAACCAATAACTTGAAGCTGGAGCTTCAACATACAAACTTAAACCCAAGCCAGCAACAAGCTGTGGCAGCTATACAGCAAAACCAGCAGCTAACCATTGTGCATGGGCCGCCGGGTACCGGCAAAACCACTACACTGGTTGAAGCAATTACACAGCTGGTAAAAAAGGGCGAAAAAGTACTGGTTACCGCACCAAGCAACACTGCGGTTGACAATATTGCAAAAGGGTTAATACAGCAGCAAATAAAACTGCTGCGTGTGGGCAATATTACAAAAGTTGATGCAACAATTTATGCTCACACTCCTGAGGGACAGCTAAGCAACAGCAAGCAGCTAAAAGAAATTAAACAATTAAAAATTCGTGCCGAAGAGTTTAGAAAAATGGCATTAAAATACAAACGTAGTTTTGGAAAAGCAGAGAGAGAACAGCGTAATTTGTTATTTAAAGAAGTAAAGAACATCCGTACTGAAATAAAACAACTACAGGCTTACAACGAAGAAAAATTATTTGCCGAAGCACAGGTGATTGCAGGCACCCCAATAGGTTTGTATGATGCCGGTATAAACAACATAACATTTGCAACTTTGGTGATGGATGAAGCCGGGCAATGTATTGAGCCATTGGCATGGTGTGTATTTCCTTTAGCTGAAAAAATTGTATTGGCAGGCGACCATTGGCAATTGCCGCCTACTGTGCTTAGTAACGAAGCGGCACAACTTGGTTTTAATACCTCTGTTTTAGAAGTAGCAATTAAGCACACCCCAAATGTTTACCTGTTAAATACGCAATACCGTATGCGTTTACCTATAGCAGGTTTTAGCAGCCAGTATTTTTATAATGGTTTACTACAAACTGCAGCACATCTTGCCACAACTGGCACACACATTACATTTATAGACACTGCTGGCTCGGGCTACAATGAAAAACACGGGCCAGACGGTGTGAGTTTACAAAACGAAGGAGAATTAAATATTGCAAAGCAAGTAATTGCTCTTGAAAATTTTAGTGATGCTGACACCGCTTTTATTTCTCCATACAGCGGGCAGGTGGCTGCGGCAAAAGAAATATTGCCACAAGCTTTACGCATCAGTACTATCGACAGTTTTCAGGGTCAGGAAAAAGAAAATATTATAGTATCGCTGGTAAGAAGCAATGATGATGGAGACATAGGTTTTTTAAAAGATTACCGGCGCATGAATGTGGCCATTACAAGAGCTAAGGAGCAGTTAATAGTTATTGGCGACAGCGCCACTATTGGGGCAGATAAGTTCTACTGTGCTTTTTTGAGTTATGTGGAACTGCATGGCAGCTACCGAACCGTTTGGGAGTTTGAGATGTGATGTAAAAAAAATAACCGAAAATTACATCCGGTTACTTAATAAATACGGTAAACCCTTTGCCTTTACTGTCAACACAGTAAGCTGCGTATAAATTTGAATGACATAATTAACTGCCTTAAAAAAAACTACTGCAGCAACTGCTCCAGTTTCCTTTCAAGCGCAGCGCCCCTTAAATTTTTTGCAACTACTTTTCCGGCGGGGTCAACCAAAAAATTTTGAGGTATACTTTGTATTTGAAACTGCTGTGCCACTGCATTACTCCAAAATTGCAGATCGCTTACATGCGTCCAGGTAAGACGATCATCATGTATTGCTTTCAACCAGTCGTCTTTTTTTCCGGGCCTGTCAAGCGATACACCAAGCACTGTAAAATTTTTATCCTTAAATTTATTAAAGGCGGCAACTAAATTTGGATTCTCCATGCGGCAGGGGCCACACCAGCTTGCCCAAAAATCTATCAATACATATTTACCTCTAAACGATGACAGACTAACCGGTACTCCTGAAGTATCTGCCTGTGTAAAATCTGGAAGTATATAGTCGGTGGCATTTTGCCTTGCTTGTGCCAGCACACTTGACAGCGCACCACTCATTGGTGAAGTTTTTATGTCGGCACTCATCGTATTAAACAATTCATCCGCCTTGGCTACATTATCGGTTGTTTGATAAAAACGATAAATAGCAAATGGCGTTATGTAAGAGTTACTATGTGTTGATGCAAACTGGTAACTGGCGGCTGCAGCACTTTTAAATAATATAGAGTCGTAAGCGGCATTTTGCACAAACGCAGCCTGGTAAGGCTCCATCAATTTTGTAAAATCTGCAAAATCTTTATGTGTTACAGACCCTGTAATTTCAAGCTTATCCTGCGCCGTGTTTACACCTTTAACTGTTATTACACTGTTATCTAAAAAAATACTAGCGTACGGTGGTGTGCGGTTAAACAACAGCAGGCGTATATCCGGCGACTGCATTTTTCCCTTCAGTACAAATCTTTCTTTTGAAATAGTGGTTTCCGCTTCTGCAGCACCTGTTTGCGGATTTACCACCGCAACCGCAGTACCATCAGCAAAACCTTTTACTTCGCCATTAATTACAAAACCATCCACAACAGCTGACTTAACTACAGCTTTTGTTTTAGTTTTTGTTGCGGCAACTTTCACAGGTGCTTTTGCTTTTGGCTTTGTTTGTGCAAAAACAAAACCTGGTAATAACAGCAGCAGTACTATCTTTTTCATACTTAAAATTATACTGCAATTTACTGCCTTTTACCAATATGCATTAACCTGTAATACTTTTTAAGAAATCTTTGGTAGTTTGGGGAATATTAATGCTGTTTTCAAGGGCTTTTATATAGGCGCTGCCAATAATAGCTCCATTTGTGTGGCGGCTGGCTGCTTCAAAAGTTTGCTTATCTTTTATACCAAAACCCACCAGCACCGGGTTTTTCAATTGCAGGCTTTGCAGTTTTTTAAAATAGGCTTCCTGCTCTTCTATAGCTTTATTTTTTCCGGTGGTGCTGCTGGATGATACGGCGTAAATAAAACCGCTGCCCAGAGTATCAATTTTACGAATACGCTCTTCGCCAGTTTCTGGCGTAACTAAAAAAACAAAAGCCAGGCCAGCTGCATCAAACATTGGCTTGTAAATGGTCTCGTATTCATACATCGGCAGGTCAGGCAAAATAACCCCATCCACTCCCACTTCTTTTGCTTTGTTGCAAAAATTTTCAATACCGTATTGCATTATTGGGTTTAAGTAGCCCATCAGTATAATTGGAATATGAATTGTTTTGCGTACATCGTTTAATTGCTCAAACAACTTCGCAATCGTCATACCATTTTGTAATGCCACGGCACTGCTATGCTGTATCACTTCGCCATCTGCCAAAGGATCGCTGTAAGGCATACCAATTTCAATAATGTCAGCGCCATTGTCTTGTAATGCTTTCAGCACTTCAAGTGTTGAATCTAAAGCAGGAAAGCCTGCTGTACAATAGATGTTAAGTACATTTTTTCTTTTCGCCGTAAATAAATTATGCAGTCTGTTCATTTAATGTCAATTTCCATTTTTATGTTAGCTCTCTTATATTCAGATTTAAATTCAGGCAATTCGTTAAACCCAAATTTTTTATATAAATGAATAGCAGGCCCAAGCAAAGTGTTTGAATATAAAATTAGTTTTTCAAGATGCAGATTTTTAGCCTCCTGTAAACAAAATTCCATCATAGCATTGCCAATTTTTTTGCCCTGAAATTTTTCATCCACAGCCATTTTTGAAAGTTCAAATATTTTATCAGTATTTTTTAGCAGGGCGAAAGTGCCGGCAACTTCGTTGTTATACAATGCAAAAAAAATAAACCCTCCTTTGTCAATAAAATATTGGCGTGGATTCGAAAGCATCTCTTCATCAATAGGCTCCACCTCAAAATATTTTTGCAGCCACGCCTTATTTAAAGCTGTAAAATGCGTCGCCAATGCATCCTCAAAAGGAATTATTTTTACTGACATAAATTGGAATTATAGATATTTCATGTACGTACCCAAATCCTTATCTCCCCTTCCACTCAAACAAATTACCACCACATCATCTTTTTTAAACTCCAGCATGTTTAATGCATGCAATGCATGTGCGCTTTCCAATGCAGGAATAATGCCTTCCAGTTTACACAATTCAAAAACCGATTGCATTGCTTCATCATCAGTAGCACTTAAAAAAGTACCACGGCCGCTTTCATACAAATGCGCATGCATGGGGCCAATGCCGGGGTAATCCAGTCCGGCAGAAATACTGTGAGGCTCC
>JAGVCC010000217.1 GCA_020059395.1 Chitinophagales bacterium
GGACGAAGGCATACAACCCGGCGAGCAACTCTGCCTGCTGATGGAACGTGGCAGCTTTTGGGGCATGGGCTACATACCTGTAAAAACCAAAATAAAAGCCGCCGATGACTTAAAAAATTTTTTGCAACCCTATGCCGATAACGATTACATACGCAACAGCATTTATGCTTTTGTAGAGGCGTACCCGGAGAAGAAGGTTAAGTTGTAATTTTTTTTTGTTACGGGTATTTGTTCATTATTCAACATTGATGTGTCACTCACTTCTACGACATACCACTATTGGGCTTTTAACGAAGCGTAGATTACATTTTGCATTACACATTTTTTGCTAACTTAGTAGCATAGTGGTACAATTAACTTTTGGATATCAATAACAATTAGTACCACAGTTTTGAGAATACAAATAATATACTCAACTGGGCGAAACTATTAAATTATTGGAGTAATGAAGTTTAGAGGCCTTCTAACAGGAATTGTGTTTTTAATCTTACTTATCTGGGGACCAGTCAATCATTCTTGGCCAGGGTGGTTACTTATTCGACTATCTTATCTCATTATTATTCCAATTGCAGTTTCGTTGCTTTTGAAATGGATATGGAATTATTGGCAACCAACTAAAGAGGAAGAAGATATTGCGGAAAAGGTTACTTCAGGAATAATTTGTCTTGGGTTATGGACATTAGCTGTGCTTGCAGCGATTTCAAAAACACATATCGGAAATAATCGTTGGATTCGAACTCATGATGGAATGGAGGCAGTAGGGGACGATATAGTTTTGCTAGGTCCAGATTGGTGGAATGTTTTTTTGTTGGCAGCAATTTCGTTTGCTGTTTTATGGTTTGGGATTATAAAGAAAAAACCAATTACAAAAGGCTAGATTGTCTTAGCCGTTGTTGGTCTTAGCCGAGTGCCGCCGCTGTCTGGTATGCAGTGCTGGCAATGCAGCCAAGCGTACCAACAGCCAAAGCAAAAGCTTCCATTTAATTCTTTTGGCTAAAGACGCTCACATTATACAACACAACCAAGGTATTAAAGCCAATCGAAATTAAAGAAGCACTCAACCATTTTAGGGTAGTAGTTTGGAATTCCCCACTATCTACTTAACATTTTTGGCATTTTGTATCTTGGCTAATTACTTAATATAGTATTACTGTAGAAAAAAGAGTCTTTTCGAATTCTTTCCATGAGTTTTTGTCTAAAGCTTTATACTCGAATGCAAATAAATAGTGCGAATAATCTTTATAAATTGAGTAGATATCTTTATAATATTGAGTTGCTTTACCACCTTGGATAATTGAGAAACTAAAACTAAAATTTATTATCGGGAATTTTTCTTTTAGAGAAAAATATTTAGATGAAGTATTGATGACCCTTGCATCTTCAGAAACTAAATAAATAAGCTTTGTATAAGCCTCAATAAAGGTGTTTGTGTATTTTTTCAAACGTGAAGAATCATCAAACATTTTTTTTAAATCGCTTGAATGACTTTTAAACTTCTTTTGTTGAATTTTAATATGAGGAATTCCAATTTCACTTATCGCACTTTCAAATAGTGTATCGTTTTTATTTTTAGTACTTTCATTTAATGAAAGAAGTATTGCTATTGTATTAGTCGGTAGAAATAGTATACTGGATGAATCATAACCAGCTAATAACGCTTTAGTGAAATTTACATGAAAGGTGTTTTCGATGGTTTCGATTTCTGTTGTTGATAAATTGTCAAGCCATTTTTCAACAATAATTTTCTTCGCCGTTTGCTGACTAAGGGTATCTAAAAAATCAGGTATTTTAATTTCACCAAAATCGGGAAGTATATAAGATTTGAGTTTAAATGTCTGACCATTGCTTTGCAAATGTGAAATCAAATACCAAAAAATTAAAAGCGTAAACTTTATAGCTTTTCTCATTGGCAAAATTTTAGTTGAGTATGACCTTTTGCGAAGGTTTTAATAAAATCTTAGATTTAGAATTCGCTCAAAAAACACATTACTATTTATTTACTAAGATATAACATCCTGAATAAGATAAAGCAAAAAAATATTTTATTTCGCCTACACACAGGCTCGTGCCTTCACGAACCTTTCGCTAAAATCTACGCTTCAATAAAAGATGATAGCAGATTTACCGTTGAACGGAGCGTCGCCACTTCTGCCCAATAGAAATTCAAAAGCCGGTAAACAAAAAAACACTAATTAATCCCTACCAACTTTCCATTTTTTTCTTTCCCGCTGCCCCCCTAAATTCGCAGCCCACAAAAATGTGAAAAAGACATGAACGAATTCATCCAACCCATCGCCTCCAAACTAAATTTAAAATTACAACAGGTGGAAGCCGTACTTGCCTTACTGGAAGAAGGCGCCACCATACCCTTTATAGCCCGTTACCGTAAAGACAAAACCGGCGCACTGGATGAAGTGCAGATACAGCAAATACAGGAAGAAGCGAAGTTTTTAAAAGAGTTTACCGAACGCAAAGCTTTTATAGAAAAAGCCATTACCGACCAGGAGAAAATGACGGAAGCGTTGCAGGAAAAACTGAACAAAGCCACCACCCTTGCCGGGCTGGAAGATATTTACCTGCCTTACAAACCCAAACGCAAAACAAAAGCACAAACAGCCCGTGAAAATGGTTTGCAGCCACTGGCCGATGTATTGCTGGAACAAAAAGATATTGACCTGTTAGCTGAAGCCGCAAAATTCATTAACGAAAAAGTTGTGGATGCAGAAGCAGCATTACAAGGTGCCAGAGATATTATTGCCGAGCAGGTAAATGAAGATGCACAGGTACGTGCCAAACTGCGTAAGTTTTTTGAAGATGAAGCCACCCTGCAAAGCAAAGTTGTAACCGATAAAGAAACCGAAGGCATTAAATACAAAGACTATTTTGACTTTAGCGAACGCATTGCTAAAATACCAAGCCACAGAATACTGGCAGTACTGCGTGGCTTTTTAGAAGGCATGCTCCGCATAAGCATTGGGCCGGAAGAAGAGCTGGCTTTGGAAATGATTGAAGCCCTGTACATAAAAGGTATGAACACCTGCAGCGACCAACTACGCAAAGCCATTAAAGATGCCTACAGAAGATTGCTGCAGCCCAGTTTGGAAACAGAGTTCCGCACTGCATTAAAAACAAAAGCAGATGAAGAAGCCATTAATGTATTTGCAGAAAATCTGCGGCAACTATTATTAAGTTCTCCATTGGGCAGCAAACGCATTTTAGCCATTGACCCCGGTTACAGAACAGGCTGCAAAGTAGTTTGCTTAGATGAAAAAGGCACGCTGCAAAAAACGGAGTTGATTTTTCCGCACGAGGCTAACCGTGTAATGGCCGAAGAAATAAAAATTAAAAACCTGGTGCAGCAATACGGCATTGAAGTATTTGCCATTGGCGATGGCACTGCCGGAAGAGAAACTGAACAGTTCATTAAAAAATTGGGATTAAACCTTCCGGTGTTTTTGGTGAATGAAGATGGTGCTTCTATTTACAGCGCCAGCGAAATTGCAAGAGAAGAATTTCCTACAGAAGATATTACCGTACGTGGTGCCGTTAGTATTGGCCGCCGCTTAATGGACCCATTGGCAGAGCTGGTAAAAATTGACCCAAAAAGTATTGGCGTAGGGCAATACCAGCATGATGTAAACCAGTTTCGCCTTAAAGAAAAACTGGATGCCACCGTAGTAAGCTGCGTAAATAATGTAGGTGTAAACTTAAATACTGCCAGCAAACATTTACTGAGTTATGTAAGCGGTATTGGTGCCACCATTGCCGATAATATTGTAAAGCACCGCAACGAAATTGGCCGCTTTACCAGCCGCAAACAATTATTAAAAGTGCCCCGCCTTGGCGGCAAAGCCTTTGAACAATGCGCCGGTTTTTTACGCATTACCGATGGTGAGGAAGTGCTTGATGCCAGCGCCGTACACCCCGAAGCTTACACGGTGGTAAGTGCCATTGCCAAAGATTTAAGCATTGCTGTAAAAGAATTAATTGGCAAAGAAGAACTGCTGAAAAATGTAGATGTAAAAAAATATGCCACCGAACAAATTGGTGAGCTTACCATAAAAGATATTTTAAACGAACTAAAAAAACCGGGGCTTGACCCACGCAAAGAAGCGCAGGCTTTTGAGTTTGCCAACATTTATAAAATAGAAGATGTAAAAATTGGTATGGAAGTGCCGGGCATTGTAACCAACATAACAAGATTCGGTGCTTTTATAGATATTGGTGTAAAACAGGATGGCCTGGTGCATGTAAGCGAAATAAGCCACACATTTATTAACGAACCCGGCGAAGCATTAAAACTAAACCAGCAGGTAAATGTAAAAGTGCTGGAAGTGGATATGGAGCGTAAGCGCATTGCACTTTCTATA
>JAGVCC010000140.1 GCA_020059395.1 Chitinophagales bacterium
CATGAGCCCCTTTAGCTATGCCAACAAAATAAAAACACCCATGTTGATGATACATGGCGAGGCCGACAACAACCCCGGCACCTTCCCCATACAAAGTGAGCGGCTGTACAACGCCATTAAAGGCCACGGCGGCACAGTGCGTTTTGTGCAACTGCCTTTTGAAAGCCATGGCTACGCAGCCAAAGAAAATATTTTACACATGCTGTGGGAGCAGCACCAGTGGCTGGAGAAGTATGTGAAGGGGAAGTAATTTTTTTTGGGATAAGCTTTTGTTCATTGCTCAGCATCGTTGTGTCACTCACTTGTACGGCATAACTTTGTTGAGCTTTTATATTAGCGGAGATGGAAATGAAGAGTTCGTGAGATACGAGCCCTACTCTGAAGTTGAAAATGTTTAATGTGTTTCTAGTGTTGTATATTTATGCTTTATAAGCCATTTTTAAAAACAACGTTTATGGGTGACACAACCTACATTGCAGTTAAGACAATCCAAGACTTTCAAAACGCTTCTTCTTCAGTTGGATTTAAAGATTATTTAGGTCTTATTGCATTATTTTCAAGTGCATTAGTTGCTGTTTTAGTCGGACAATACCTTCAAGACAGAAAAGCAAAAAAAGACAGAGAATATAACAACAAGTTTTCAATATTTGCTACTATACTTGGGCTAAGACATTCAAAGGGCATGTCAGAACAATTCGTAATTTCAATAAACCAAATCCCAATTGTCTTTCATAACAACAAAAAAATTTTAGCCAAATTAAATACATATATAGATACACATAAAGACTTTAGTTTAGACGATGACACCTCATCAAAGCAACTGATATCTGACCTAAACGACTTAGTTATAGAGATTGCAAAAGATTTGGGTTATCAAGATATGGATAATAACGTGATGCGTACATATTTCTATCCAAAAGCTTCTGAATTTCGTTATAGCCAAGAAGTAGTTTACAATGAACTTTACATTCTTGAACATCTCCCTGATCTTTTAGATGCAAGAGAAAATAAAGACAATTCTCTGAAACCCAAACAACCCAACCGCTAATCTCAATTCATTTCTTTCGGCTAAAGCCGCTCATATTTTATACCATTGCCCACTGGCTAAAGCCAATGTCAATTAAAAAAAAACACTGCATTATTTTAAAAGCCTACATCAATTGCCGCTGGCTTCAGCCAGCGGAATAGCATAGCACAGTTGTATTGGCTTTAGCCAAAATACTACACCGCTGCTAGGGTATATACAAAATATATTCAGGTTTTTAAAAAAGTTGTATTTTCATACTCAATTGGTTTTAAAAATGGCCACACTAAAACGATATAATTCATTTACAGCATTAAAGAAAAGTAAAAATCAGGTTACTGTTTCTGCAGCTGGCGACTACGATAAATCTTACACCGAACTTAGTAAGTTTTTTATGGCTTTAAAAAAATCACGGAAAGCCGCACCTAAGGCAAACAACAGCAAAGTCCGTGTATAAAGGAAATATTATTGACAAAATTCTGGAGGTATGTAAAACCTTAAACTCTAATGGAGTTGAGTATCTTGTGGTGGGTGGTTCAGCAGTTGCATTTCACGGATATTTTCGTTGGTCTGTAGATCAAAACGGGCTAAAAGCCGAAAAGTTTGATTTAGACTTTTGGTATAACCCTACCTATAAAAATTATTTTAAACTCCTTAATGCACTTGCAGATTTAGGGCAGGATGTTACGAAGTTTAAAAAAGAGCAAACACCTGAACCTAAAAAATCATTCTTCAGGTTTAATATGGAAAACATTACGTTAGATTTTTTACCTCAATTAAGCAGTAATAGCACATTTAGAAATTCTTTCAGTAAAAGAGAGTGCGTTAAAATTAATGATATTGAAATTTCCGTTTTAAATATTGATGACTTGATTACCGAAAAAGAATTGTTAAACAGACCAAAAGATATTCTTGACATTAGGGAACTGAAAAAAATGCGAAAAAATTAAATGTAAAGGATGTCATAAATCCTTTGCATTTGTTGGTTCCCACCTCCCCCATTGGCGTAGATATGCAGCGGTTTTCTCAGTCATTAAAATAACAACTTTAGCAAAATAATTATAAGCCTGTAAATGATACCTGAATTTTCAAACTCTCTGCCAAAACACCTGCACACGGCAGTTTTGATATCGGGCAATACAACTGCTCAGTTCCAAAATAACATATACATACTTTTAAAAGTGGGAGGCGAATACAAAAAAGCATTTGAAATACGGTACGAATATCATTGCTCTCCTTTTAAAGAAACAGTAGTTTACAACAATCAACTGGCTGTTGGTTATGAAGGTTTTTTCTATCTTTTTGATATAACAGCAAATAAATTGTTGCTGTGTTTAGAAATGAGCGGATATTTTGGCCATTTATATCTGGATAAGCATGCGTTTTTTGTTACCGATGCCTATGGCATGTATTGCATTTGCGTTGATGGGCAAATACGCTGGCGAAATCGAAGCCTTGGTATAGATGGTGTTACTATTGAAAAAATTGAAGACTCAAAAATATACGGCAGCGGAGAATGGGATCCTCCAGGCGGATGGAAAGACTTTGTAATTGAAACCAAAACGGGAAAACTTCTTTCTTAATACTTACCTGTTGTATCTATAATCTTGCTTTGCCTCAAATAATCCTCCATTTTCATCGTATCTTTTTTCCCTGATGAGTCGGTTGTTATAATAGTAACAGGCATAACTTTAATCTCGTTGTCATCTGGTTCGGTTACAGTATAAATTGTATGAACAAAATGCAACAGTTTAAACAGTACAAAAAGCCCACCTATTACAGACAATCCCGTTATGGCTTTTGTGTTGTTGTTCATTATTGCCCAATATAATTAAATATAGGTTTTTTCTTAGTCAAGGTGTAATCCTTAATCGTCAGATAATAAAATTTCCGCCCAAATATTTGCATAAATTCCCTCCCCCGCAGTACCTCTTTCCCAAGCCCATGTGCGCAAGCCAAGGGACGCTTTGACAGCGTAGGCAACTAAGATAATTTTATCAGGCACTAATGCACAACAGATCCTTATTCGTACATTTAACCATGAGGTATTTTCTATTAGCACTGCTCTGCTTTACATGTATTACCAAAAGCCATGCACAAACACCCACCAATTGCTATGGCCGTATTGTTGTTGAGTTTATAAAAGAAAAAAGGCCCAAAAGAATTTATGCTAAAGTAGATACGGCATCGTCATCTCCTTGTTATGATTCTGCAAAGATCAAATCACTTGAGAAAAATATTAACGAATCGCTTACCTACCGCAATGGCGCTAAAAAAGGGAAATATATTGTTGCTGTAAAATTTATAGTATCTAAAGATGGCAGTATAAGTGATGTACAATGTGAAACCGATCCGGGCTTTGGAATGTGCCAGGCAGTGCTGCGTGCAGTTAAAAAATCCCAACCTTGGTTACCTGCGGCTGCAAACGGGAGACAAGCTCGTGTTCGCAACTAACCGCATGCCTGATTAAGCCTGTTCAGCTTTAATTCATAACTTCAGCAGCAAATTTTATAACGGCAATTATATACACTGCTGTAACAATAATTACTTAAACCAACTTGCAATGAAAATCAAATTCCTTTTATTCATCTTCGCCATTACCACTTTAGTAAGTTGTAAAACCAGTCAGCTACTGCATGCATCCACACAAGGCAACCAATTATTTAAAGTAGCCATTCTATATGCAAACGGAGAAGGCAAAACTTTTGACATGGCCTATTACGAAACTACACACATGCCAATGGTGGCGGCATATTTAGGCAAAAACCTGAAATTTTATGAAATTGATAAAGGTATAGCAGGAAGAACACCCGCCGACAAAGTGCCTTATCTGGCGGTTGGTTATTTTTATATAAAAGACATAGCCGAATATAATAAAGCCATAGGCCAAAACATCAATACTATACTCAGCGACTTTAAAAACTATACCAACATACAGCCCATTATACAAATAAGCGAAGTGAAGCAGGTGGTAAAAGCTACAGCCAAATAAACAACTGCAAGCCATGAGCTAATAAATTAAACGAGTTGGGCACACAATTATTTAGTGTGTACATAATTAACTAAACAACAAAAATTTTACTTGTCACATACATTAAATAACCCCATTTGGAATGCACTTACCACAGGTAACAAAAAGCTTGCACTTGGCACCGCCAATGTAAAATATATTAAAAGAGATGTAGGCTTTTTTGCCGGTATGCCACGATACACAAAAAAGGCATTACACCAATTACATGATTTATTACCTTCAGGCAGCAAAGTAATTTTATTTACACCGCAAAATATAGCTATTCCCAATAACTGGATTGTAAAAACAGCAAGGCCGCTGCTGCAAATGGTTTATAAACAACCTGCATTGTCCCGGCCAACTAAGACAGACATTGTGGCCTTAACCGAAAAAAACATAGCGGCAATG
>JAGVCC010000022.1 GCA_020059395.1 Chitinophagales bacterium
CAGCATTATTGGCTTTGGCACCTGGCATTACAAAAGCGAAAAAAGCAAGCAGGAAGGCGACTTGTTTATTACAGGCTTTTCGCCCCGTAAACAAAACATCAGCTTATACATAATGCCCTCTGTAAATAATTATAAAGATATTTTAGCAAAGCTGGGAAAGTATAAAACCAGTGTATCTTGTTTATACATAAATAAACTGGCCGATGTAGATGAAAAAGTATTGAAAGAACTGATTAGTACAGCTTACAAACAAATGAAAGCAAAACATTCTTAAATGAAACAGCTCACACTATATATAGCAGTATTTTTTTTCAGCACAGTTATTAGCGGTTGTGGTGCTGTTGCCAGCAACAGCAATCATCCTGTAGCAGTTACATCAGATACCGTGTACACCTGTATGCCTTGTGGCAGCAGTTGCGATACAGCAACCTATTATACCCCCGGCATGTGTAACCACTGCCACATGCAGCTGGTTGCTAAAAAAAGTATTGTACATAAAATCATTGCGCCGCAGCAATTGTGCAGCATTAATAATAAAGAGATATTATTTTTAGATGTACGCACTCCCGAAGAATTTAATGGCACCGCACCAGAAAAATTTGGAGCCATAAAAAATGCCATCAACATTCCTGTGCAGCAATTGCAAAGCCGCATTGCAGAGCTGAAGGCGTATAAAAACAAAGCCATAATAGTTTACTGCAGCCACAGCCACCGCAGCCCAAGGGCAAGCTATTTGCTTACACTGGCAGGTTTTAAAAATGTAACCAATATGAGTGGAGGTATGAGTGTGTGGAAAGAGCAGGTAAAAGATATTAACTGTAATAAAAAATTGTATATCACCCAATAAACACCAACAACATGAAACATGCTATCAGCTGGTTTGAAATACCAGCCACCGACATTGAAAGAGCACAAAAATTTTACGAAACTATTTTTGGCATTAGTATGACGGCCATTGATATGCCGAATATGAAAATGAGAATGTTTCCAATAGATAACCCGATGGAAGGCATTGGCGGTGCCATTGTAGATACTGGTGGTTTTCACAAACCTTCTGCCACAGATGGTCCGCTGATATATTTAGATGGTAATCCGGATTTACGTATTGTATTGGATAAAGTAGAAGCTGCTGGCGGAAAAGTGATTGTACCCCGTATGGAAATATCTCCGGAGTATGGCGATATGGGAGTTTTTATTGACTCAGAAGGAAACCGTATTGCATTGCACAACATACCTGCATCTATGCAAAAATAATTTTTATACAACACTTAACCTTAAAACAAACATTTATGAAATTTTTAAAACGCTTTTTACTCATTCTTGTTGGCATAATTGCCATAGCCCTTATTGCAGCATTATTTGTTGACGGCGATATTAGTATTAAAAAGGAAGTAGTTATCAACAAACCAAAACAACAGGTTTTTGATTATATAAAATTGCTGAAAAATCAAAACGAATATAGTGTTTGGAATAAAATGGACCCAAACATGAAGCAGAGCTATACAGGTACAGATGGCACTGTAGGTTTTATAAGTGCCTGGGAGGGCAATAGTGATGTAGGTAAAGGCGCACAAACTATTACAGCCATAGTAGAAGGCGAAAAATTAGAAACTGATTTGCATTTTATTAAGCCATGGGAAAGTCACTCAAAGGCATTTATGACTACAAGTGCAGTTACAGACAGCACCACAACAGTTAGCTGGGGCTTTAATAGTAAAATGCCTTACCCAATGAACCTGATGTGCCTTTTTACTGATATGAAAAAAATGCTTGGTGAAGATTATGATAAAGGGCTTGCCAGTTTAAAAACCACTCTTGAAAAATAATTGCATGAGGCCACTATTCTTTTCTATATTAACCGTTATTATTAGTGTGGGCATTTTTTCTTCTTGTAACCAACAGCAGCAAAAGCCACCCGAAACAGTAAACCGCTTAAGCTGGCTTAACGGTAATTGGCAAATGAACGATAAAGACGGAATAACCACCGAACAGTGGCAGCAGGTTAACGACAGCCTTATGATTGGTAAATCAGATTTTATAAAAGGCGATTCAGTTATTCCATTTGAAACAATAAAATTTTTTAGAAAGGATACCGCATTTTTTTATGAAGCAAAAGCCGCAGGGCAAAACAATGAACTTCCGGTTGCTTTTAAAATAACATCGCTAAACGACTCTTCGTTTATCGCTGAAAATCCGGCACATGATTTTCCAAAACGTATCAGCTACCGTTTAGTAAGTAAAGATTCTGTGCATGCATTTATTGATGGTGGTGCAGCAATGCCTTATAAAAGAACCGATTTTTATTACACACGTATAAAAAAGTAGCGCATGGCTTACAACGAAAAACTGGCAAACAATGTAAGAGAGCTTATTCCACTTACACATAAAAAAATAGAAGAGAAAGCCATGTTTGGCGGCCTTTGTTTTATGGTGAATGATAAAATGTGTGTGGGTGTTGAAAAAGAGCGCCTGATGGTGCGGCTAAACCCTGATAAGTACGATGAAGCAATGGAAAAAGAAGGCTGCACACCAATGGATTTTACAGGAAGAGTAATGAAAGGTTATGTGTTTGTTAATGCCGCTGTACTTACAACAAAAAAGAAATTAGATTACTGGGTGCAGCTGGCACTAGAGTACAACAAAATTGCAAAAGCCAGTAAAAAGAAAAAGAAATGAATTACAGCATACCGCAGGCAATAGAAATTTTAGAAAGAACTCCAGCTGTTTTACAAGCACTGTTAAGCGGCTTAAGTAATGATTGGATTATAAATAACGAAGGCCCCGAAACTTTTTCGCCTTATGACGTGGTTGGCCACTTAATACATGGAGAAAAAACCGACTGGACGGCACGTATAAAAGTAATTTTGCAGCATGGCAATACCAAAACGTTTGAACGCTGGAACCGCTTTGCACAATACGAAGAC
>JAGVCC010000485.1 GCA_020059395.1 Chitinophagales bacterium
AATAAAATCCCATTCGGCACCGGTTATAATACGGGGTATAATATCAAAAGGAAAAATCTTTTCAATGCCTTCTCCGCTGCTGTACACGGTAAATGTTATACCCTGGCTCATAAACAGGCGCTTGGCCAGTTCTTCTTTTTTATTAAGTTCATCAACCGAAAGCTGTTGTAAAAAGGCAAGCGCATTTTTGTACTGCTCCCGTACAGAAGCATCTTTGTACATTTCGTCCCATGTATTGGCATCTACCAAATACGATTGCAACAGTTCACTTGCCTGCATAACAGTTAGTTTAAAAATGTGTTGATAAAGCCTGCAATCGTGGAAAAAACAATCTATTCAAATATAAGAAATCAAAATTGGTTTTACATCAACACAGCTTATAAATTGGTAAATTTGTTTTTATTTTTTAAAATGAAGAAAATAGCCATGATACCGGCCCGTTATGCGGCCACCCGTTTTCCGGCAAAACTGATGCAGCTGCTGGGCAATAAAACTGTAATACGCCATACGTATGATAATACTGTTGCTACTGGTTTGTTTGATGAAGTAATAGTAGTTACCGACAGTGATATTATTTATAATGAAATAATAAACCACGGCGGCAAAGCAAAAATGAGCATTAAAGAACATGAAAGCGGCAGCGACCGCATTGCCGAAGCTGTTGCAGATATGGACATAGATATTGTGGTAAACGTTCAGGGCGATGAACCCTTTGTACAAAAAGAACCGCTGGAAAAATTGTTGCAGGTTTTTAATGATGATAATGTACAGGTGGCATCTTTAATGCAAGTGCTTAAAGAAGAAAAATTTATTACCGATCCTAACTATGTAAAAGTAGCCGTTGATAAAAATATGAACTCCTTATTTTTTAGCCGCAGTGTAATACCTTATCCAAGAGATAAAAATACAGCGGTTAACTATTATGAGCATATTGGGGTATATGCTTTTCGTAAACAGGCTTTGCTCAATTTTACAAACTGGGATATGACACCGCTGGAAAGCGCTGAAAAAATTGAGTGCCTGCGCTATCTTGAAAACGGCGTTTCGCTTAAAATGATTGTAACTGAATATATGGGTGTGGAGATTGACACACCGGAGGATTTGGAAAGAGCTGCTAAACTGTTAAGCATATAAATTGCGAAAATTTTTTTAAAACCCAATTATCTTTGTCTCTGGCAATTTAACAATACAACAATTCGTCAATTAAAGAATATGGCATTTAGAAATTTTAAAATGGTGGGCTATGTAGTGTATGGCCGCGGCAGTTTTAACCAATTAGATGAAATTCTGGCACCGCAACGCAAGGCCAATAATCCCGTTATTTTTTTAGTGGACCATTTTTTTGAAAATAAACCTTTAGCAAGCCGCATTCCCTTACGCGGCAACGATAAAATAATTTTTGCTGATGTTACTTACGAACCCAAAACAACTTATGTTGACAGTCTTGCACAACAATTGAAAGAAGAGTTTGGTACAGTAAGCGGTATAATTGGTATTGGCGGCGGCAGCACTATGGATTTAGCCAAGGCTGTTGCTTTAATGATGAACAACCCCGGCTCATCTGCCGATTACCAGGGTTGGGATTTAGTAAAAAAGCCCGGTGTATATAAAGCAGGCATACCTACATTAAGTGGTACCGGTGCAGAAGTAAGCAGAACAACTGTGCTTACTGGCCCTACAAAAAAGCTGGGTATGAACAGCGATTTTACTCCTTTTGACCAAATAGTTTTAGACCCCGAATTAACAGCAGACGCACCAGCCAACCAGCGTTTTTACACAGGTATGGACTGCTATATACATTGTATTGAAAGTTTAGAAGGTACTTACCTTAATGAGTTTAGTAAAAGCTATGGTGAAAAAGCATTGCAGCTTTGCCGTGAAGTGTATGTAAATAAAACAGGCTGGGATGCCGACAGTGATGATAAATTAATGATGGCCAGTTATGCAGGCGGTATGAGCATTGCTTACAGCCAGGTAGGTGTAGCCCACGCCGTGAGTTATGGCTTAAGTTATTTGCTTGGTACCAAACATGGCATTGGTAATTGTATTGTTATGAATCATTTGGAAGAATATTACCCTTCAGGAGTAAAGGAATTTAAATACATGGTGGAAAAAAACAACATAGAAATACCAACGGGCATTTGCAAGGGCCTGAGCGACGAGGATTTTGATAAAATGATAAACGTAAGTTTAGGCATGAAGCCGCTTTGGGAAAATGCCTTGGGTAAAGATTGGGAAAAAATAATTACAAGGGAAAAACTGCGAAACCTGTACGATAAGTTGTAACATTAGTATATTCTAAATTTTTATTTTCCCTTAATCCTTTTCCTCCCCACAAAACACACTCATCTTGTAGGCGCTCTGCTTAAATCTAAAGCACTTTTTTCCTTACAGGTTGTAAAAAGTCAGCTTGTATAAAGTTTAAATAATTTATATTATCATTTATACATACTATAAAGTAATTTTTGGGCAATAGGTTTTAGATAAATACGCACAACTTTCAAATAATTTCAGAAAATCTGCGTTTACGCATTCGAGTACACCGGTTTTTTGTAACACAGGTATTATAATTTTAATCTAACCTATTGAAAATGAATAAATTTTATACATTCTCACGTGCCAGCATTATCTTTTTTTTGCTTTTAACAGTACTGGCATTTAATAATTTTAAAGCAAATGCACAACCTTGCACCACATTGAGTATTAGCAGTACAAATGTTACAGATGCTTCTTGTCCAAGTGGTGGTGGTATTCAAGTAATTGCTTCTGGTACTAGTTTAGTCTATCAACTCATAGCGGGACCAAGTGGTTACTCCACCGCATCAAATACTACAGGTATTTTTGGAACACTTAATGCAGGCGCTTATACTGTTGAAGTTAGAGATGCTTGTGGTGTAAAAGTTACCACAAATGTAACAGTAAATAATACTTACCCTGCTTTTAGCGTAAGCACAGCTACCGTAACAAATGTTTGTACAGCAAGTGTGCAAGGTGGTACTGTTAATGCAAATATTACAGGTGGCAAACCTCCCTATCAATATGATATAGTGCCTTTAGCCACAACACCAGTTTACGGCGCTGCTACTGCCAGTACATCTTTTAATAAAGTAGTTAATAGTTTTGGTACTTATAGGGTTTATGCTAAAGATAACTGTGGTGAAGTAAGAACATACGATATACTCGTTCAAGCCACTCAACCCATTCCTACAGAAATTTGGTACGAGGAAATTGAATTAAACAGGCCTTGCGGAGAAACTATCGATGGTTTGGCAACAGTAACATGGGTTCTGCATTTAGAGGATGAAAATGGCTCACCTATTGATTTTAACCAAATTATTGGCGCTTCGTATTCGATCTATAAACCTGTAGTACCAAATTCAATAACAAATAGTGAAGAAAACTGCACAACACCTGTAGGGGCATTATTATCATCTGGTACTATAATTTTAGCAGGTATTGATCCTGATGACAATCGAAGTTATCCCTTAGTAATACCTCAGCAAGATGTTATTTTAATTATTACAACAACTTGTGGTTCTACTTTAAAGTATTGCTACAATTTTAATGATGGTAATCCAATTGGCCTGCCAGACGCTGTCTTCAATTTACATCAAAGAACCTGTACAGGGGTATGGAGTACGCAAACTTCTAGAATTAAAATAGATGACTTGTATAACATGATTTTGCCAGTCACTTATCAGTTAACTACAATTAATGGAACGATAATAAGCAATAGCACAGGCACTTTTAACAATTTATTACCTTCAGATTTTCCGTTAAGTATTGTTACAACAGATGCTTGCGGAAAAACTGTTACCAAAAATTTCAATATGCCTACCCAAGGCTCAGCTCTACAATTTACCGTAAACGCTGAGTGGGCATTATCTTGTTCGAATATAAAAAATACCGCAACAGCAGAAATAAATATAACCGGAGGCGACCTGCCAGGAATACAACAAGCTACTAATATTGTTATTACAGGCGGCACTGTAACTGCTGTACCTGCAATAAGTGGTTACATTGATTGGCTGCCGGGTTACAAAGCATCAAATTTGCTGGCAGGATATACTTACAAAGTAGTTATTACAAATCTTTGTGGTGAAAAAGATTCAGTAGAATTTACAGTACCAAACGACCATTGGGGGCAGGAAACGCTGAATTATAATTTGACAGCCACTGTTAATGCTTTATGCGGACAAAATAAAAGTACCATAATTGCAAACGCAGCATATACTGGTGATAATACGGTAAACTATTACCTGTATAATTTATTAAGCCCCAATACAGCTATTGCCAATAATACCAACGGGGTTTTTAATGATGTTACCCCTGGTAATTATAAAATAAAATTTGTGGTGCCGAGTACAACCTCATTTTGCCCCACGTTAGAAATTAAAGATTCAATAAATACTACCATACTTGCTGATGGCGGTACACAAACCATTATGCGTAAAACCATTACCACATGCGAAGTGGGCGGTGTACCAACAACAAATGGCAAAGCTATTGTAGAGGTGAGCGGTTCAGCGCCATTTACTTACGAAATAATTAGAACTAATCTTATTGGTACAGGCGGAGAAATTTGGACGGTTTCATCATCAAACAACCCAAGCAGTAATTATACATGGAATATACCGTTAAGTGGTGACCCGTTAAATACAGTATATACATTACGAACAACAGATAAATGTGGCAATAAAGTAACTACTCAAGCAAGTTTGCAGCCGATGAATGCGCCAGCAGTTAATGCGCAAAATAATCCATGCATAGGCTCACTGGATTATACACTTACAGTAGCACCCTATGGTGGTGCGTTTACTTACAGTTGGGTAAAACTGCCTGACGTGGCTACAGTTTTAAGTACACAAAATACTATCACTTTTCCCGGAGCGTATTCTGCAGTAAATAATGGCACTTACCGCTGCTTTGTTTCTTTAGCTGGTTGTATTGATCGTAATACAGATGTTACCATAAACAGTGATAACTGTAACTTTGCATTACCAATAAAACTTGTTTCTTTTACAGGAGGTTATTCTAATGGTGTTGCATCTTTAAAATGGGCAGCACAAAACGAAATAAACTTTAAGCAGTACGAGCTGGAAAGAAGTGTAAACGGTGTTGATTTTTTACAAATTGAAACTGTTAGTGCAAAGCCTGCGAATTCGGCAACAAATGATTACACTTATATAGATAAGCTAAGCAATTACACTGAAAAAACAGTTTATTACAGGCTTAAAATAATTGATAAAGATGGCAGGTTCGAATACTCATCTATAATTCGGTTAATTATAAATGGTGGATTTAAGGGGATGAATATTTACCCTAATCCGCTTGAGACTGATCTGTCAATTTCTTTTTCCAGCGAAACAAACACACCGGCCGTTGTAAAAATTATTGACAAAACTGGCAGAATGGTGTTGACACAAAAAATACAAATTAGTAAGGGAGTTAACGCAATAAAAGTACCTGTAATAAGTGAGTTAAAAGCCGGGGCATATATGCTTATTGTACAAACTAACACCAGTACCGAAACAACTAAGTTTATTAAACTATAGTTGCAAAATTTATAAAATTAATAAAGGCGGCAAAAGCCGCCTTTATTAATTAATGTATGCACTGGATGATAATTTTTTCCGCATGTAACAATTCACCTTTAAATTGTGTTTTAGTGGTTATTTTTAATTGGTTTAAAGTGGTTAGATTATTGATTGCAGCGGTTTCCTCAAATTAATAAAAACTAAAGAGCCAGCTTGACTAATATTATCCAGATGAATCAATAATGTTTAGATTGTTTAAAAAATAACATTATTATACCAGCCTGCATTTGCAAAGGCTTAAGCAATGAAGACTTTGATAAAATGATAAACGTAAGCCTTGGTATGAAACCGCTTTGGGAAAATGCACTGGGTAAAGACTGGGAAACAATAATGACCAGAGAAAAACTGAGAATGTTGTATGAGAAGTTATAAAATAATACCAATGCGTGGCGCCTCCGCCCCGCATTGGTATTTAATAGGCGCCTATAAATAATTGAACTTAAATTAATCCTCTTTTCCGCTTTTCTCTCCCACAAACCACTGCTCTTTATTTTTAAAAAGCACATTAAATGTGGTAAGGCTGCCATAGCAACGGGTAATGTATTGCTGCATGTTTACTTTATCTTCATCGCTTAGTTTTTTGTGGCTGTTTATATTTTGTTCCAGCACACGCAGCCTGTCACGCAGCATAACAATTTTATGAAAAAAATCTTCTACCGGAATTTCTTTTGGTTTTAAGGTTTTATCGGCACCCTGTAAAAGCATAGTACCTCCAATCCATTTGTCTCCCAGCGGCACCAATTCTGTAACATCACTCCACTGCCTTAATATTTTTAATAAAGATTTTTCTACAGCGCTTACTGTTTCCACTTCTGCGCTTACATTTTCTGCAATAATTTCTTCCAGCTTATCATCTGTTTTGTCAATTTCTTTTATACCATGATGAATAAACGAGATGATGTACACAGCATATTTTACACCAACAATTACACCAGGGCCAAATTGTGTGTGCTGCAGGCGTGTACCCACACCCAGCACTAATTGATTTTCTTCCATTAAAAATTTTTACGGGTAAAGTTATGGTAGAAAAATAAATGCTATTATTTAACGGCACCTTTTTTAAGCTGCTCCATTTTAAAATTGTAATAGCAGTTTAAAACATACTGGTTAAAAGTAAGTTCATCTGCATTGCTTGCAAACTCATAATTGGGGCGGTATCGCATCATAAATAAAGAAAGCTGCTCACCTTCTAAATGGGTAATACGTTTTACAACAGTTTTACTAAAGCGGTAGTTGAGGTATTTTTCCTGCTCCTGTTCTTCAAGGCGTAACTGAAATTTCTGCATCATTTTATTACGCCGAAAGCGGAACATGTTTATAATCTCATTTACATCGGCACCAACGCCACCGGTGGCACTGTTTACAGATGTGCTGAGTGTGGGTTTTTGGTAGTCGAATATCTTTTTGTACAGCTCCCTGTTCTCAGTAGAATCTTCTTTGTATGATTTGGTGTGCACCACCACCTCCTTCATTACCCTGTATTTTCCTTTATAAGGCACATGCAGCGTAACATCAAAGTGCCGGGGATCTGTAACGCTGTATATTGGAAACTTTACGGTGGATTTGCCGTTAAAAACAAAAGCCAGCGAATCTTTTTCGGCAACGGTAATAGTATAATTGCCCAACGAATCGGTGATGGCAAACTGCCCGGCTTTATTAACGACTCTTACGCCGGGCACATAATTAATGCGGCTGGAGTCGAATACGGTACCGCTGATGGTATTTTGACCCATCAATGTTTGTAAACAGCAGCAGCTAAGTATAAGTAAAACTAAACGCAATAACTTTTTTTAAAGGCGTAATATTACGCCAACATTTTAAAACTGGTTCATTACACAGCAGTTTTAACGGATGTTTTGTTTTTGCAGCACCTGCTCAATTACCTGCGGAAAGTGCTCATGCTCCAGCAAATGAATTTTTGCAGCCAGTGTTGCTGCAGTATCTGTTTCGCTAACAGGGCATGTGACCTGTTTAATTACAGCACCATGGTCATACAGTTCATCAACATAATGTATGGTAATACCGCTTTGCGTTTCTTTATTGGCAATAACCGCCTCGTGCACAAAATGGCCATACATGCCCTTGCCGCCATACGCAGGCAGCAAAGCAGGGTGTATGTTTATTATTTTTTGTGAATAAGCTTTAATTAAAGCGGTTGGCACTTTCCATAAAAAACCAGCCAATACTATAAAGTTTATGTTATGCTGTTGCAGGGTGCCCACGTAAGCTTCACCCTTAAAAAAAGCATCCTTTTCTATAATTGTTGCAGGAATGCCGTGTTTTTTTGCAATATTTAATACACCAGCACCCGGTTTGTTGCATACAATTAATGCAACTTTTATAGTGGGGTGCTTGCTAAAACGGTTTATTATTTGCTGAGCATTACTGCCGGCACCGCTGGCAAATATGGCTACATTATGCACCGGTGCTTTTTTTTTATTACTAAAACGGCTGAATATTTTGGCTATATACCTTTTAAAAAAACCAAACTGGCCCAACGGTATGCTTATTAATAATACACAAAGCGGCCACAGTAAAGTTATAAGTATAATGTACAGCACTACCCAAAGCGCCCCCTTTTCAAGCCCGGTTAAAGTTAGCAGTTTGCGGCCGGCATAGCCACAAAGGCTGCCGCCCAGCGCAAAAGTTGTAATAATAAGGGCTAGGTTTAAGCCGTTTACTTTCCAGCGCTGTTTTAGTTTTTGAAACATTTGGCAAAAGTGCTGCAAAAAATTGTGAAACGGCTGTTATGCACAGAAAATATTAACGGCTAATCTTTTGTTTACAGATATATGACAAATACTGTAGAAAAACTATCACAATCGGCTGAAACCCACGCCAGACGGGCAAAAAAAAATTTTCAGTATGTTGATATATTATGGCTGTGGTGGCGTATTTTTGCGCCTGAAACAGGAAATTTTTCCACATTAGCCCCGAATAACTGTATGAGCTGCTACCGAAATTTCTTTAGAAAAATATTATCTGCTATTTTCTTTATTGCATTGCTTTCTTTTTGCGTTGAGGTTACCGCCCAAAACGGAGAGGCGCTGTTTAAAGCTAATTGCGCCAGTTGCCATAAACCAGATAAAGACTGGACAGGCCCGGCCTTAAAAGGCTGGAAAGAACGCCAGCCAGACGGGTGGATTTACAAATGGGTGGCTAACCCTGCTGCTGTAATTGCCGCTGGTGATCCATATGTAAAAGATTTGTATGCAAAGTGGAAAGGAAATGGTGTAATGTCTGCTTTTGGTACTTTAAAAAAAGATGAGATTGATGCCATAATGAAGTATGTGGATGATTATACCGGACCAACAATAAAAGATAAGGTAGACGGCGCTTCCTCTGGCAACACTGATAATTCTCTTCTTTTCGGTATCCTCACTTTAGTTTTAGCCTTAATAACATTTATTTTAGTACAGGTTAACAGCAATCTTAAAAAATTAACCGACGAAAAAGACGGGGTACACCGTGGCGAACCGGTTCCTTTCTATAAAAACAAAACTTATATAATGGCTGCTATTTTACTGCTGTTTGCAGTGGGTGGTTATTATACAATAAATGGTGCCATTGGTTTGGGCCGTCAAACAAATTATCAGCCGGTACAACCCATTTATTACTCACACAAAGTACACGCCGGCACAAACCAAATAAGCTGTTTATATTGCCATGGTGGTGCACAAGATGGCAAGCATGCCAACATACCATCGGTAAACGTATGTATGAACTGCCACAAAGGAATTAATAAATACGAAGGCGAAGACAAACTGGTACGTGAAGATGGTGTGGCTGTTGATGGTACCGCCGAAATTCAGAAATTATACGAGTACGCTGGCTGGAACCCTGCCACAAAACAATACAACCCTGACAAAAACGGCGATGGTATGCCAGATGGCGCCAAACCAATTGATTGGATAAGGATACACAACCTGCCTGACCATGTTTACTTTAACCACAGTCAGCACGTAAAAGTTGGCAAGCAACAATGCCAAACCTGCCATGGCAACATACAGGAAATGGATGAAGTATACCAATTTAGCAACCTTAGTATGGGCTGGTGTGTAAACTGCCACAGAGAAAGCAAGGTTGATTTTGCCAAAGATGGCGGCAACAAATTCTACAACGGCATTTATCAAAAGTATCATAACATGATGGCAGATTCGGTGCTTGATAAAGAAGGAAATAGAGTGGTAAATCCGCATAAAATCGACAGTGTAACTGTAGAAATGATTGGTGGTACCGAGTGTCAAAAATGCCATTACTAAGCCCCCACACTCTTAAAAAGGGTGTTACGGGTGCATAATAAACTGAATAACTTAAACAACGCCCCATTAGGGGTTGGGGTAAATTATGGAAAAAAAATACTGGCAAAGTTTTGGAGAATTAAATCAGACTGAAAATTTTAAACAGTCGGCTCAAAATGAGTTTAAAGAAGAGTTGCTGCCATTGGCAGATCTTGATGATAAAGGTATTATAGATGCCAAAACTCCACGCAGAGATTTTCTTAAATATTTGGGTTTTAGCACTGCAGCCGCAACCCTTGCTGCAAGTTGCGAAATGCCGGTTCGTAAATCGGTACCGTATTTACAAAGGCCAGATGATGTAATACCCGGCGTTTCTAACTACTATGCATCAACCTATGTAAACGGTGGAGATGCAATATCGGTGGTGGTGAAGCAAAGAGATGGACGCCCCATTAAAATTGAAGGAAACGAATTAAGCAGTATAACTAAAGGCGGCACCAGCGCACAGGCGCAGGCCAGCGTTTTAGATTTGTATGACAATACCCGCCTGCGTTACCCCATGCAAAAAGACGGTAAAGAGTTTAAAGAAGTTACCAGCTTTGACGCCTTTGATAAAATGGTGGGTGCTGCCATTACAGGTAAAACGGTAGTGTTATTAACAAGCACTATTACTTCGCCTTCAACACTGCAAATCATCAGCGAATTTTTAGCAAAATACCCCGGCAGCCGCCACGTACAGTATGATGCAGTAAGCTATAGCGGTATGTTGCTGGCAAACGAAGCCACTTATGGTAAAAAAGCTATTCCTTCTTACCATTTTGATAATGCCAAAGTAATTGTTAGCCTTGGTGCAGACTTTTTAGGCACTTGGTTAAGCCCAACAGAATTTTCAAAGCAGTACGCTGCAAACAGAAAAGTAAAAAGCGATAAACCTGAAATAAGCCAGCACATTCATTTTGAAAGTATGCTGAGTCTTACAGGAAGTAATGCAGATGACAGGTTTTTACATAAACCATCTGAAACAGGTGCTGTTGCTGCAGCAATCTTAGCTGCATTAAATGGTACAACAGCTTCTTTTAAAGATGCGAAACTGAATGCAGGCATTAAACTGGCTGCTGAAAAATTAAAAGCTGCCGGGGGTAACGCACTGGTGGTAAGCGGCAGCAATAATGTTAATGTGCAAATAATAGTAAATGCTATTAACGAAGCTATAGGTGCGGTGGGAAAAACAATAAACTGGGCTGTAACATCAAACTACCGTAAAGGTATTGATGCAGACATGAATGCACTGGTAAACGATATGAACAGTGGTGCGGTAGGTGCAGTACTTGTGTATGGCGTAAACCCTGCTTATTCTTATAACGATAAAAAGAAATTTATTGATGGTTTAAATAAAGCAGTTGGTATTTCATTTAATGCGTCTATGGACGAGACCGCTGAAAACTGTAAATATATTTTACCTGCAAACCATTGGCTGGAAAGCTGGGGTGATGCAGAACCAAAATCTGGTTACTTCAGTTTTATACAACCAACTATTAACCCTCTGTTTAAAACAAGGGCTTTTCAAACCTCTTTATTGAAATGGAGTGGCAGCACTAGTGCTGACTATGAAACATATTTCAGATCTTACTGGACTGGCAAATTAGGCAGTGCAGATACATACAATAAAGCCCTGCAGGATGGCGTGGCAGAACCAGCAACTGCGGTTGCAGGTGCTGCGGCATTCAATAATGCAAAAGTAGCTGAGGCTGTTGCTAAGGCAGGTACAGCGGTTGCCGGTAAAGAAGTGGTGTTGTACGAAAAAATATCTATTGGTAATGGTAGCCAGGCTAACAACCCTTGGTTGCAGGAATTACCAGACCCAATAAGTAAAGTAACTTGGGATAACTATGTGATGATGGGTACAGAAATGTACAAAGAAATGTTCGGCAAAGATGTTATTGCAGATAAAGGGGCATCGGATGCATACGAGGTACACCCCGAAAAGCCTGTGGTAAAAGTTACAGCAGGTAAAATGAGCGTTGAATTGCCTGTTTTATTATTGCCAGGTGTACAAAAAGATACCATAGCCATTGCGGTTGGTTATGGCCGTGAAAGCGCAGATGCAGCAAAAACTATAGATTATATTGGCCGCTCTGCAAAAGGTGCCGGTAAAAATGTATATGGTTTTGTTGGCTTTGATGGTACTACTAACAGTTATACTACTGCAGTTTCAGTTGTAAAAGTGGAGAACACCACTTACCCGCTGGCACAAACACAGGTACACGGTAGCAGCGAAAGCCGCCCTGTTATTTATGAAACCAATCTGAAAAGCTTTACTGCTAATCCGGCAGAAGTTTTACATGAAATAACTCACGAAAAATTAGCCACTACTGCTAACGGAAGTACTGATTTTAGAAAAGATGCCACCATTTACCCAGACCTTTTAGAAGAGAAAAAAGGTATTAAATGGGGCATGAGCATTGATCTGAGTACTTGTACCGGTTGCAGTGCTTGTGTGGTGGCCTGTACTGCCGAAAACAACGTAAGCGTTGTTGGTAAAACACAGGTTAAGCTGGCGCATGAAATGCACTGGTTGCGTATTGACCGTTATTTCACCGGAGGTGATCCATTAAATCCGGATGTGGTATTTCAGCCAATGCTGTGCCAACATTGCGATAACGCACCATGCGAAAACGTTTGCCCGGTAGCTGCCACCAACCACAGCAGCGAAGGCTTAAACCAAATGACGTACAACCGTTGTATTGGTACAAGATATTGTGCAAATAACTGTCCTTATAAAGTACGCCGCTTTAACTGGTTAGATTATACCGGTGCTGATAGTTTTGAAGATAACCAAAAACCATTGTTGGGGTCTTATTTGGATGAGAGTGTAATGCAGATGAACGATGATTTAACCCGTATGGTGTTAAACCCGGATGTTACAGTACGTTCACGTGGTGTAATTGAAAAATGTTCTTTCTGCGTACAGCGCCTGCAGGCTGCTAAACTGGATGCTAAAAAAGCGCAGGACCCTGCAGTAGTGCGTAACGTAAAAGTTGCCTGCTCACAAGCATGCCCAAGCGACTGTATTACGTTTGGTAATGTAAACGATCCTGAAAGTGAAGTGAGTAAAGCAAGGGCAGATAAGCACAGAGCTTTTTATGTGATGGAGCAGCTGCACGTATTACCTAACGTAAACTATATGGTTAAAGTTAGAAATACTGACAGGGAATTGGGTGCACATCACGAAGAGAAAAAGGAAGGAGCTAAAGCTCACGCTTAATACGGATTGGTAAATGCAGGATGCCTCTTTAAAACTAAAACGGCATTCAACATTTAAAATATAAAAAGAAAAAGGCTGCTTACAAACGTATGCGGCGGCATTAAAATAGCATTATGTCATTATTAAAGTACGAATCGCAATTAAGGGAACCGCTGGTTGATGGAGACAAAGACTATCATCAGGTAACGGAAGATATTGTACGCCCCATTGAAGCAAAACCCAGCCGCCTGTGGTATATAGGTTTTTGGATTAGTGTGGGTTTGCTGTTATTTGGTGTGTATAGTATTTATCGTGAAGTAACGTATGGTGTTGGACAGTGGAACCTTAATAAAACCATTGGCTGGGGTTGGGATATTACCAACTTCGTTTGGTGGGTAGGTATTGGTCACGCTGGTACGTTAATTTCAGCAATTCTTTTGTTGTTCCGTCAAGGATGGAGAACAGGTGTAAACCGTGCTGCTGAAGCGATGACAATTTTTGCGGTAATGTGCGCAGGCCAGTTTCCAATTTGGCACATGGGCCGTGTATGGATGGCATTCTTCGTACTGCCTTATCCCAATACCCGTGGTCCGCTGTGGGTAAACTTTAACTCACCACTGCTTTGGGACGTATTTGCGATATCAACATACTTTACTGTTTCTTTACTATTCTGGTACTCTGGTTTAATTCCGGATTTAGCTACCGTAAGAGACAGGGCCAAAACAAAGTTTAGAAAGTTAATGTACGGTGTTGCTTCTTTTGGGTGGACAGGAAGCACCAAACACTGGCAGCGTCATGAATCTTTATCATTGGTACTGGCAGGTTTAAGTACGCCACTGGTACTATCGGTACACACTATTGTATCTTTCGACTTTGCCACCTCTATTGTACCAGGCTGGCATACAACCATTTTCCCTCCATATTTCGTTGCAGGTGCCATCTTCTCTGGCTTTGCTATGGTGCAAACGCTTATGATTATTGTACGTAAGGTGTTTAATATGCAGGATTACATTACCCTTGGCCACATTGAAGCAATGAACAAGGTAATTGTATTAACCGGAAGTATTGTGGGTTGCGCCTACTTAACAGAGTTATTCATTGCCTGGTACGGACAAAATCCCTATGAGCTTTGGGCATTTTTTGAAAACAGAGGTAACCTGTTCAGCCCTTACGGGTGGAGCTATTATTTGATGATGTTCTGCAACGTGGTAAGTCCTCAGTTATTCTGGAGCCGCAAACTGCGCCGCAATATTACGGTTACATTCTTCATGAGCATTATTGTAAACATCGGTATGTGGTTCGAACGTTTTGTAATTATTGTAACATCTACCTACCGTGACTTTTTGCCAAGTAGTTGGAGTACGTACTACAGCCCTACAATTTGGGAAATTGGATTCTACTTGGGTACGTTTGGTTTGTTCTTTACCTGTTTCTTCCTATTTGCAAAGTATATGCCTGTAATTGCCATTGCAGAAATTAAATCCATTTTAAAAACAACTGGCGAAGGTTATAAAGCAAAAATGACTGATGTTGAAAAAGCGGATGCAGAGAAATTTTATATAGAGGAAGTGACACATGCACACTAAACCTATTTCCTAAAGGGGAAAATGGAAAAGATATAAGCGAAGACGAAATAATAAATTATTAATAATAAATAATTAAAATGGCTGGAGGAATTAAAAAATTTGTGGTGGCTTGTTTTGATGATGAGAAGACACTGTTTCCTGCTGTGAAAAATGTGCGTAAGCAGGGATACAAAATTCATGATGTGTACACACCTTTTCCAGTACATGGTCTGGACCATGCAATGGGGATAAGAGAAACAAGCCTGCACACAGCCGGTTTTATATATGCTATTACCGGTACCACCACAGCATTAACTTTTATTAGCTGGGTACTTACAAAAGACTGGCCATTAAATATTGGAGGTAAACCACATTTTGCTTTACCAGCATGGATACCTATTACGTTTGAGTTAACGGTATTATTTTCTGCAGTAGGTATGGTACTAACATTTTGTTACCTGTGTAATCTGGCTCCATTTGTAAAAAAGCATCATTTTCATCCCAGAGCTACAGATGATTTATTTGTAATGGCAATTGAATGTACCGATAAAACCAACGATGCCGAAGTGGAAGGTTTTTTAAAAAGCGCTGGTGCCGTTGAAACAAAAATAGAAAGTGCAGAAACAGGCTGGTGGATTGGCCGCTACGACAGAGAGCAAAAACTGTACAAAGAAGAGAAAGGCTATTAATAATTGATAATCGTTTAACCGATAACTGATTGATGAAAAAGACATTAATAATATCAGCACTGATTGCAACAGCAGTTGTTACAGCTGTAAGCTGCAACAGCAAGCGTGACCCCGGAAAAATTTATATGCCGGATATGGCTTATAGCCGTGCCTACGAAACTTATGCAGAGCGTGACTCTTTAACTTTTACTGCAGATATGGCACAGGCGGGCCACAAAATTTATTACAATGGCATGCCGGTTTCTGGTACAATAAAACGTGGAGAACTGGCAGCTTATACTGTACCTAACGACAGCAACGGTTTAATAAACGGAAGTGCGTTGATTAAAAATCCACTGCCGGCATTAAGTAAGCAAGACAGTTTGGAGGCAGCTAGGTTATATAATATCAATTGCGGTATTTGCCATGGAGCAAAAGGCGAGGCTAACGGGCCTGTTGCTGCTAAAATTGGCGGTGTAAAAAGTATTGTATCTGCTATGAATGGTACATCCACAACACCTGGTTACAGCGATGGAAGAATTTTTCATGTAATGGCATATGGACAGGGAAATATGGGAAGCTATGCATCTCAATTAACAAGGGAGCAGCGGTGGATGATTATACACTATTTGCGCTCTTTACAACCTAAAACAGCTGCCGCATCAACAACTGCTGTTACTGCAAAAGCAGACAGTGCAACAGCAAAAAAATAACACTAATTAACGCAAAATAAAGTTTAGATGAATCACCAATTTGAATTACCGGGCAGTTATAAAAAGTGGACTTATGGCCTGATTATAGCCGGTGCGGTAGCGTTACTGTACGGATTAATTTTTCTGCATCCATTTAGTGCTCCTGCCCACCATAGTGCTGCAGCAGGTCATGATGGACATGCAGATGTGGGCGGCACCCGTTTTTGGGCAGTATTGTTGCAAAACAGTGTGTTTTGGCTGCTGGTGGTAAATGCCAGTATGTTTTTTCTTTGCGTTACTACTATGGCAATGGGCGGCTGGCAGATTGCGTTGCGCCGTGTGCCTGAAGCTATTTCTAGCGTAGTGCCCATTTTAGGCATTATTAACTTTGCAGTTTTGGTGGCTTTGGTAGCATTACACCGTACAGATATTTACCATTGGTTAGACACAGACTTGTATGAAAAGAGTTCTCCTTTATTTGATAAAATACTTGATGGTAAGAAGGGTTTTCTTAATCCAACCTTCTTTTTAGTATGGTCTGCACTAAGCATTTTGGGCTGGTGGTTGTTGGGTAAAAAAATGAGAAGCATTAGTTTAAAAAGCGATCAGGATGGCCCAATGGATTATGAGAGCGGAAAAAAATGGATTTGGAAAAATACTGTTTGGGCATCATTGTATTGCGTGGTATTTACTTTAACTGTGGCATCTACTATACCATGGTTATGGTTAATGAGTATTGATGCACACTGGTACAGTACCATGTACAGCTGGTACACTTTTGCAAGCACTTTTGTATCGGGTATGTCTTTAATAGCCATTTTTGTGGTGTACCTAAAAAACAAAGGCCAGTTAGAATATGTAACAGAAGAGCATTTGCATGATGTGGGCAAGTTCATGTTTGCCTTCTCTGTATTCTGGACGTACCTGTGGTTTTCTCAATACATGCTTATTTGGTACAGTAATCAACCGGAAGAAACTAAATATTTTGTAGAAAGAATTGGCACAGCTGAAAAGGCGGGTCCGTACAAGGGCATTTTCTTCCTTAATTTGATACTGAACTTTATTTGCCCGTTGTTAATATTAATGAAACGAGGCGCAAAAAGAAACTGGACGTTGCTTACAGTTATGGCTGTACTGATAATTTTTGGACACTGGGTAGACTTATACCAAATGGTAATGCCCGGCACATTGCATGAAAATGCACAGATGTCTTTCTTTGAGTTTGGTGTGCCATGTTTATTTATTGGTATAATTATGTGGGGTGCAGGAAAATACTTAAGCAGTCATTCATTAACAGCAAAAAATCATCCTTTCCTTAAAGAAAGTATGATTCATCATACATAATACAAACGCAGTAGCGTAAACAGCATTTAAGAATACTATTACTGAAAATAATTTTTAATCATGAAGGAGTTTTTACTGGTTGCTTTGGGTGCCCTGATTTTTGTAGTCATTTTTCAGATTGCAAAAGCAAGCGAGTATGTAAGTGTGTTAAAAGGTGAGGAAAAAACACGCCGTCAAAATAATAAAATCAATGCATTTTTATTAATAGCCTTTTTAATTTTTGGGCTTATTGGCGTATGGTACTGTCACGACCTGTATTATGGAAAAACGTTGTTTCCTCAGGGTTCGGCATCTGTAGAAGGTGAAAGTATTGACACCATGTTTATTATTACGGTTGTAGTTACAGGTATTGTTTTCTTTATTACCCAAATTGCATTGTTTTGGTTTGCTTATAAATATCAGGAAACCGATAATCGTAAAGCTTACTATTTTGCACACAGCACCAAACTGGAATTAATATGGACAACAATTCCTGCAATTGTACTTTGTGTGCTGGTAGTTTTTGGCCTTCGTTTTTGGTTTAAAATTACTGGTGATGCTCCCAAAGATTCGATTGTTGTAGAAATAACAGGCCATCAGTTTGGTTGGGAATACCGCTACCCGGGACCAGATAAGATATTGGGTAAAAAGGATTACAAACTTACTGTAGGTGCTAATAGTTTGGGTGTTGATTTCAACGATCCGGCAAGTATGGATGATATACATGTGGGCACCACAATGCATATACCTGTTGGCAAACCGGTTAAAATGGTTATTCATGCACAAGATGTTATTCATGACGTGGGTTTACCGCACTTCCGCTTAAAAATGGACGCAGTGCCAGGGATACCAACCACACAATGGTTTACGCCTAAATACACCACTGCTGAAATGAAAAAACGCACTGGCAATCCAGACTTTACTTATGAAATTGCCTGCGATCAGATGTGTGGTAAAGGTCACTTTAGTATGAGGGGTGTAATTATTGTGGAAACAGAAGCTGAATACAAGGCATGGTTGGCACAGCAAAAGCCACAGTAT
>JAGVCC010000066.1 GCA_020059395.1 Chitinophagales bacterium
AAGCTGCCTTCAAAATAACCTTTTACCAGGCTCTTCATAGTGGTTTTGCTGTAAGCATCTTTTGCAACAAGTGCATGGTATTGGTGAGTGCGGCCAAAAACGGTAATGCCTGCAAATTCTTTTTCCACCAGTATTTTTAAAATAGTGGCTACAGTGTTGTTATGTGGTTTGGGTGCAGGCAGTTCGTCCAGTATTTCACGTAAAAAGGCTTTGTCCAGTTTCCAGATTACCTGCATAATCTGTTCCTCGGCTTTTGTTAAGGTTTTCATGCTTGAAGTGTTGTGAAAACAAATATATAACTAATAATTTAGTTTTACAACTATTTTTTTAGTTTTTGTACACATTTAGAGTTTTTTAACATGGGTGTAGAAAATAATTTTCAGCAAAGAAATGTTAAGGACTAAATTTGCCGAGTTACTAGTATTGCGGTTAAAGTACTTTATTTGATTTTACGCTTTGATAAAAGCTGAATAGAAATATAACTGTTGAAGTGAGTGATGCCGAGGCAACGCAAAAAATCTTTCTCGGCATAGGCACAACGATGCTGAATAAAGCTTAAAAGCCGGTAACAAAAAACTAAAAATTGAACCATGTCTCAATCAATTGTTGAACTTAAGAACGTAAAAATTTTTCAGGGGAATAATCTTATTCTCAGTGATGTTAATATTAGTATTGATAAGGGAGAGTTTGTGTATCTGGTTGGAAAAACTGGTACAGGTAAAAGCAGCCTTTTAAAAACTATGTATGGCGATTTAACACTTACCGAAGGCGAAGGCTGGGTGGTGGGCCACAACCTGAGAGATATTACCTGGAAGACGGTTCCTTTTTTGCGCCGTAACCTTGGTGTGGTGTTTCAGGATTTTCAGTTGCTTACTGACCGCAACGTTAATGAAAACCTGAAGTTTGTTTTAAGAGCCACCGGCTGGAAAGACGAAAAACTGATGGATGAAAAAATAGCTGATGTACTGGATAAAGTGGGTTTAAAAACCAAGGGTTTTAAAATGCCTTTTGAATTAAGCGGTGGCGAACAGCAGCGGGTGGATATTGCAAGAGCCTTATTAAACTCTCCACGCCTTATTTTGGCAGATGAACCTACCGGTAACCTTGACCCCGAAACCAGCGATGAAATTATGCAGCTGCTGTTTCATATTTGTAAAGACTACAACACCACCATCATTATGGCTACGCATGATTATATTGTAATTAATAAATTTCCTGCACGCATGTTAAAAACAGAACGTGGCAAAGTGCTGGATAATGCTACCATAGAAATGTAAGCAGCCGTTTGGCATTTTCCTCATTATTATATTCTCTCAGCAGCAGCCCCTGGCGCTGCTGTTTTTCATTTTCGGTAAAAGGCTGGTTGTATAATTGCTGCAGTGCTGTTTTAAATGCAGCAGCATCATTTGCAATATGGCAAACGCTTTCCAGCCCACTGCCTGCAACGCCTTGCTGGTTAACCAGGCAATGCCTGCCATTAAACAAAGCATTCAGCAATTTTAATTTTATGCCGGTATTGTTGAAAGAAGGCAACACATGCACCTGCGCTTTATAAATCATGTCCTGCATTTCTTTTTCGCTTGGGTTGGCAACTATGCAGGTGTGTTTGTGCTTATGTGCTAAGTCTGATAATTTTTTTGAGGGATTTTTTCCTGCAATTACAAAGGGAATATTTACATCGTTAAATACGTTTTGCAACAACCAGATTGCAGCCACTTCATTTTCGTTTACAGAAAGGTTGCCGTGATACAGACAAAAACAACCATTACCCTCTTTACCCACAGCCAAAGTATGCGGAATAAAAACCGGCAGGTAATGCACAGCAGGCGCATTGAATAAATTTTTATAAACAGCTGCATCATGCTGGCTTACGGTTACAACAGGGGCTTTTGCTGCTATCGTTTTTTCATATTTTTTAAGCAGGCGGCTTTCATGCAAAAAGTAGATTTTTTTTAACCAGTTTTTTTCATGCTTTGCCAAATAGTGATAATACTCAAACTCCACATTGTGCAGGCGCAATACTACTTTACGGTTATGCAGTAAATTTTTATATAGGTAATAGGAGCAATGAATGCCTTCTAATAAAACTGGATGATTATCTTTTTTAAGATTTAGCAGCAGCTCATTATTTATTCTTGATTTTACAATTAAGGGTAATGAAAAAGAAAAACTACTGCTGTTACTTTTGCGCTGGTAGTAAGATACACTTTCACAGTATTCATTTAATTCCTGCTGTGGCGGCCTGCCATTGGTAAAGCAGTGCAGATAAATCTTTACGCCTTGCTGCTGCAGGTATTTCAGTTTGTAAAATAAATCCACCACACCGCCATAATCTGCTGGCCAGGGAACATCTAAGGAAACGATATGAAGGTGTTTAGTCAAAAATTTTTTGATAAAATTGAATTAATTGCTTTTCTTCCTGTTGCCAGTTAAAATGTTGGCGTGCTGTAAGGCAGTTTCGTTGTAACTCATTATAATAAACTTCATTCTCCAGTAAAATGTTTAATGATGCCGCAATTTTTTCAGCACTTAAATCTTTAATAAGCGATGCAACATTAAACTGGTCGTTAATATCTCTGTAAACCGGATAATCCACACACAATTGTGGTACACCTGCATGAATGTAATCGAAAAATCTGTTGGCAAGTGAATAATAGTTACTTAATCCTTTACTTTCAAACAACGTTATGCCAATACATGCCTTTTGAGTGATGTTTCGCAGCTCTTGTGGTAACACCTTCCCCTTGAAAATTACTTTGTTTTCAAGGGCATAGTTTTTTACCATTACTTTTGCTGTTTCTAAAAAATTACCTTCGCCATAAATTAGTAATGGTGCATTTACCCATTGCATGGCAGGTATAAGGGTTTCAAAACTGCGTCCTTCATTTACTGCTCCCTGATATAAGATGAATTTTTCATTTTTTTTTGATTGCAAAACTTCATTTAAGTAAGCAATATTCCTTATTACGTCGTAAGAAACATTGTACATTTTAGCAAATTCATCCTTTATCGGCTTATTTACTGTGTAACCATGTTTAAAATTGGGTACAGTATGCCGCTCAATTCTCTTCCAAATTTTATAAATCATAGGCCTTGTTACAACCTCCTGCATTTCACAAAAAAGCTCGTGTGCATCATATACTCTTTTCACTTTTTTTATTAATGAAATATAATAACAGGGCAAAATAGTGTCCAAATCAATTGCACAAATACAATCCATTTTTTTAAATAACAGCCAAAAAAACAACCGAAGGTTATATTCAACATAAAAAAATTTACCCTTATTAAGAAAGCAGTTTAACCTTTTTTGCTTATAAGGTTGTGGTGTAAGTAATTGTGACGTACGGTTTTTCCGGCCTACTAAAATTACGGTGTATCCAGCCTGCTGAAGAGATGTGCAGATGCGTATCATGCGTTGGTCGTAATTTAAATCTGTTGTTACGGTAAAATAAATTGTCATTGCGAAGCAGTGTAAATACGGTTTATAATTTCTACAGTTTTTACTCCATCTGCCGCACTTGCCAGAGCTGTGGAGGTACTATCTGCGCCTGATAAATGTTCGTACACCTTGTCATGGTTGCTCATACTGCCCTGATAAAAGCCATAACTGTTAGCTTCATTTCCTTTTTCAAGTACCGGGGCTTCAAAATTATGCACATTACAGTATTCAAGCTCATTCAAATACTGGCCGCCAATTTTCACAGCTCCTTTTTCACCTATCAACGTAAACGATCCTTCCATATTTTTTTCAAAACTGTTAACAGAATAGTTTAAAGCACCAGTACTGCCGTTTTGCATTTCAAGTAATACAACCCCTGAGTCATCAATTTCAATTTGTGGGTGATTACAATTTTTAATGACAGCGTGTACCTTCAGCACATCTCCAAGCATCCAGTATAATAAATCAATAAAATGGCTAAACTGAGTAAACAACACGCCGCCATCAAGCTGTTTAGTTCCTTTCCAGTTCGTATAATAGGCAGCAGGGCGGTTCCAAAAACAGTTTAGTTGAAAACTGAAAATTTTGCCCAGTAGCTGTTTATCCAGCAACTGCTTTACCAATTGTACCGGTGGGTTATACCGGTTTTGTTTAACAACAAATAAATGCCGTGCTGCTTTTTGAGCGGCATTTAGCATAGCTTCACCATCCGAAATGTTTATACAAAGTGGTTTTTCGCATAATACGTTACAGCCTGCCTGCAGGGCTTTTATCGAGTGCGCAGCATGTAAACCATTTGGTGTACAAATTATAGCCCATTCGATATTTTTTTCTAAAGAAAGAAGTACATCAATATCGTAATACGGCGTTGCATTGTATTGCTCCGAAAATAAATCTGCTTTTGTTTTAACCACATCGCAAACTGCAACTAATTGCCCGTGTTTAGCAATTTGTAGTGCATGGCGTTGTGCAATATGCCCACATCCAATAATTATAAAATTTAATGGCCGCATAAGTGTTTATTTTTACGGTAAATTAGTTTTAAGGTACGTTCCAATTTCGTCATGAATGAGAGACATTTTAGTCCAGCCATTTAAATTGCTAAGTGTATTGTTATGCCAAATAATAATAAAATTACCATTAACTGCTTTAACAGCATTAATTAATTGTTTTATAATTTTAATTGAGTTTTCGGGCTCCATTTTTAAGTCATCCGAAAAAGTTACATCCATACAAGCCGCCGGATGCAATACAATATTTATTTCTTCTTCTTTAATAATGTTATAAAAAGTAAATGGTTTACTGGTTCCGGCTCTAAAACCAGGCATTTCTGCAAATGCAACGGTGTAATCATCTGTAATACCAGCAGAAATTAAATTTTCAAATGTTAAAGGAAGTTGCAGCCGAAGGTAATGTTGCCTGCTAATATTTACTGGGCGACTAATAATTTTTTCCAGGAGTTTTTTTTCTGCTAACATCAGTTCATAATCAGCATCTGTATAATAAGAAGGGTGTATACCCGTTGTAAATTGCTTGCTTAATAACTGTATTAATGATTGCAAATTTTTTCCATTAGCAGAAATGTTACGGTTGTAACTGTTTTTTTTGCCAAGAAGATGAAAGAAAATTACATTATAATTATACCTTTTTTGCTGTGCCTGAATAAAAGTATAGGTGTCAAAAGGGTCTTTTTTTAATCCAATCAGTACTTTTAAACGATTTGCTGCTTCTGTAAAGTGTAAAGACAATAAATCGTATATAACATTACCGCAGGTAATAAATAAACTGCGGCCTTTGTATTTATAGGCCACATCAATATCGTATGTATAAATTGCTTTAAAAACAACTTGCTTAAAAGCAATAGATGGGTAGCGGGTATATAGCTTATTTTTAAGTTCATCAATCCAAATATCAACCACCGGTTTATCTAAAAATCCAAGTTTGTAAGCCAGCGAATCTGTTGCCTTAAACTGCCCGTATTGATTGGGTACAAAAGGCAGGTATTCTTCGTATCGGGTTACTAAATAAAATACGGCAGAAAAAACATCAAAAGGCAAAAGCCCAGTTCCGGTAAAAAAAGGTACTGTAATACCATTAACAGCCCCTGTTGTTATTGATGGTGTTTTAATACCGGTTTCAAATAAAAGTCCGCAAGGTTCAATCTTTAAGTAATCCTCGTTTTGCACGGAGGCATATAATAATTTAGCTCCCTGATAAAGCTTAAATTCCTGAAAATCTTTTGTTACAGAAAATTGCAGACCAAGCTGTTGGTTAAATACAAACCGGCACACATACTCCAGCCTTGGGCTTACTTTTTCTGAATATATTAACAGGGTGTGCATTAATTATTTGACCATTAAGGGGTGAAGTTATAAAACCAACCATAAAAAAATGCGAACCCTGCCATTTTAACCAGTTTTTTTACATACTTTTGCGCCGAAATATAAAGAAACTATAACAAAGACGTTATTAAAAAAACATTGAAATGCCGTATTTAACAACAGAAAAAAGAGCCAATTTTTTCGCAACTTATGGTGGTAAAGCCACTAACACAGGTTCTATTGAGGGCCAAATTGCTTTATTAACAGAGCGCATTAACCAAATTAGCAACCATCTTAAATCTAACAAAAAAGACTTTTCGTCTCAAAGGGGTTTAATGAAGATGGTAGGCCAGCGTAAACGCTTATTAACTTATCTTAGCAAGCATGACCTTACAGGGTACAGGGGTTTAATTGAAAAATTAGGTCTCCGCAAATAATAACTAACGTATGTAATAGATAACGATTCCCAACTGCATTTTAAACGGTTGGGAATTGTGCTGTTTACATCATTACCTAACAAGTTTTACATTTGGCGTTACGACGCAGTGTAAATCCTAAATCATAAAATTATTTATGTCTTTTTTACAACCAAAATCGGTAACATTTGATATTGGCGGTGGCCAAATGGTTACTATTGAAACCGGTAAACTGGCTCGCCAGGCCGACGGTGCTGTAACCATTCAACAAGGCAATTGTATTATATTAGCAACTGTTGTTGCTAACAGAGAGCCTAAAGACGGCCAGAGCTTTTTCCCTTTATCAGTAGATTATCAGGAAAAATTTGCTTCAGCCGGCCGTGTACCCGGCTCTTTCTTTAAAAGAGAAGCCCGTTTAAATGATTACGAAATTCTTACTTCAAGACTTATAGACAGGGCACTGCGTCCACTGTTTCCAGAAGATTATTTGTGTGATGTACAGGTGCTGGTAAGCTTGGTATCGTCTGACGCTGAGATTATGCCCGATGCATTAGCCTGTCTGGCTGCTTCTGCAGCGCTGGCTGTTTCAGATATTCCCATTCAGGAAATTATTTCTGAAGTACGCATTGCCCGTAAAGATGGCCAGTTCATCATTAACCCAACCAGAACTCAGTTAGAGTCAGGTGTTGATTTTGAATTCATCATTGCTGCCACCGAAAAGAATATTATGATGGTAGAAGGTGAGGCTAAAGAATGTCAGGAGGAAGATCTGGTTAAAGCAATTGAATTGGCTCATGATGCAATCCGTGTTCAAATTAAAGCACAGGCTGAACTGAGAGATAAAGTAGGTATTACTGCAAAAAGGGAATACACTAAGCCATACCGCAACGAAGAACTTTTTGAAAAAATTACTGCCTTTGCAAAAGACAAAATGTATGCTATTTCTGCTTCGGCAAGTGCCAAGCATGAAAGAAGCGATGCATATGACTTACTGAAAAAAGAAGTGAAAGAATTTTTAGGTGAAGAGTTACCCGATGCAGACAAGGCTTTAATTGGTCATTATTTTGGCGAACTGCAATACAATGTAGTACGTGATATGATTTTGAACGACCGTAAGCGTTTAGATGGAAGGGGCACTGCCGACATTCGTCCGCTGGCTATGGAAACAAATATTTTACCAACTCCACACGGCTCTTCTTTATTTACACGTGGTGAAACTCAATCACTTACCACAGTTACTTTTGGTACTCCTTTAGATGAATTATTGGTTGAAAGTGCTGCAAAATCGGTTGACAGCAAATTCTTCCTGCACTATAATTTTCCTCCATTCTCAACAGGCGAAGTTAAAATGATGAGAGGTGTTGGCCGACGTGAAGTAGGGCATGGTAACCTTGCACAGCGTTCTTTAAAACAAATGATGCCGGGCAGGGAGTATCCTTACACTATTCGTGTGGTAAGTGATATTTTAGAAAGTAACGGTTCATCATCAATGGCTACTGTTTGTGCAGGTTCTCTTGCGCTTATGGATGCTGGTGTACCAGTGCCAAAACACGTAAGTGGTGTGGCTATGGGCTTAATAACTAAAGAAGGTAAATACGCTGTATTAACTGATATTTTAGGTGATGAAGACCATTTAGGTGACATGGATTTTAAAGTAACCGGCACCCGTGATGGTATTTGCGCTGTACAAATGGATATTAAAGTGGATGGCCTTAGCATGGAGATTATGAGGGAAGCATTGGCACAGGCACGTCAGGGCCGTATGCATATATTAGATGCCATGTATGCCTGCATACCTGCAACAAGAGAAGAGCTGAAACCACATGCACCACGTATGGTTAAACTGATTATTGACAAAGAATACATTGGCGCAGTAATTGGTCCAGGTGGTAAAGTAATACAGGAAATTCAAAAAGAAACCGGTACTACTATAAATATTGAAGAAATTGATGACAAAGGTGAAGTAAGTATTTTCTGTGCAAATAAAGCCGGGCTTGATAAAGCGGTTGATTGGGTTAAAGGCATTACTGCCGTACCAGAAGTTGGATCGGTTTATGAAGGAACCATTAAAAGCATTAAAGAATTTGGTGCTTTTGTTGAATTTTTGCCTAAAAAAGAAGGTTTACTGCACATTAGCGAAATAAGCTGGAAGCGTTTAGAAACAATGAATGGCATATTTAAGGAAGGGGAGAAGGTGAAAGTGAAATTGCTGGATGTTGACCCTAAAACAGGTAAGTTTAAATTAAGCCGCAAGGTGTTAATGCCAAAGCCTGAAGCACCTGCTAAACCAGAAGGTGGACAGCCGCAAGCTTAAGTAAATTTTAATATACTAAACTAAGCC
>JAGVCC010000422.1 GCA_020059395.1 Chitinophagales bacterium
GAGATAAAAGCGAATGTGTAAGCTTTTATTAACGTGGAGTAAAACTACTGTATTAAATATTTTACTAACTTAGTTGTATTGATTTTTGTATACCCGATGTTTAAATTCAATTGAGTTTTATACAAGAGTTGTGCAAATAGAAAAGGTGCCTGCTATGCTAAACTACCATCCAAAAAAAATTAGAAAGTGTTAGAAGTGAACTTGAATCCACAATTTGCAGATTTATTGAAACATCACGGAATTAATGTTGATATCACCGAAGAATTTATAAATACTGACTTGCCCGACAATGTAAAATTTAGAGCAAGAACTGTTTATCAAGAAGTCAACGAAATCATAAGTTCCAGACTTGATGTTATGGCTAAGACAGACAAAGGAGAAGAAATTTATGAATCTTGTGGCGACTATGGAGCAACAATAGAAGAAGCTGTAAATAATAATTTTCAAAACTTTTCATCAAGCAGTTTGCATCCATTACTTGCAGCCTTAGGTTGTATTGACCCACACACTTATGACCAAATCACAATTGAAGAATGGGAAATCAGTGGAAAAAATTGGAAGGTTTATATCGGGAATCTTGTACCCAAAATTCTTTCTGACAGACAAAATACTATTGCACCACCACTAGAATTTTTTGATTCTTTCGAAAGTGGAATTAAATCACAGCAACTAACCAATAGGCTTCATTGGTTTAGGGGTTATTACAGTCAGTTAGACAATGAAATAACTAATAGAGAGTTTTTAATGGACAATGAACTTGTTGCTGAAACAGATATGATTTTTAGTGCTATACCTATCCTTTCAAACGTTAAGTTTTACAGTTGCAGAAACTTTATCATTCTAAAAGACAAGACTGCCTTCTTCCCCACAGTGTCTCCCCACCCTTAGCGGGGGACGCTGCGGCAGCACAAGTTAACTGTAACAAAAAGAGCTAGCTCATTTTCCGGCACAGTATTGGTTTTAAAAACAGCAACTAAAAAGCGACACATGAACAAATTTGTAAGAGGGCTTATTGCAGCTTATGGGGCAAAAAAATTAGGCAGCGGCTGTTTAGGCACCGTTATAGTTTTTATTGTCATTTGGGTTTTGCTGGGTTATTGCAGTTAATGCAACAAACTTTACTACTCCGTGGTTTACGACACAGGAAAAGTTCGCTTTAGTCTTATTTCAATCCGGGATAATACACAGCTAGTATCTTTACACACTCAATCTTAAAAAATAACTATGGCACAAACAGCATTAATGGTAAAACTGGTTTTAGACCGCTGGTATGGCTCCATCAAAAACTTCGACAGCATTTTAAGCAATATAAGCGATGAAGCTTTGCTAAAAGAAATTGTACCCGGCAAAAACAGGGGCATTTATTTATTAGGCCATTTAATTGCCGTGCATGATGATATGCTGGTACTGCTGGATATGGGCAGCCGGCAATACCCGGAACAGCAGCAACCATTTTTAAAAGAAGCAGACAACGCAGCCACATAAATGCCAACTGTTGCAGCACTAAAAAGTATATGGGCAGCACAATGCGAAGCACTTAAACAAAAATTTGACAGCCTGCCGGTTGATGCATGGTTTGAAAAACACACGGCAGTAACTGCAGAAGATTTTGCCAAAGAACCTCACCGTAATAAACTAAATATTATTATTACAAGAACATCGCACTTGCAATATCATAGCGGGCAGGTGATGTTGCTTAAATAAAAAAATATGACAGACATTTTGTTTTAAAATACATTACAATACTACCAATTCACTGCTGTATTCAACTTGCGCTTTTCAGCTTTACTTCCTTACTTTAAAGGCAGTCTTTCAGCATGGCATTTTACTGTAGTAGCGTTAAGCAAAGTCGGAATAAGCAGATTAAAGTAGCCTCACAGTTGCATAATGTCATTAAGCTTAGCTTTAAAAATCTGCAATAACTAAAAAGAATGAAAAATGAAATTGTTAAAAACATTCAAGTTCATTTCAATCACACCTTACCTGTTAATCATTTTAATGGGGCAAATGACAGGCATTCCATTTTTTTTATTTTTATTATTAGCATTGTTTAAATTTGGAAGCATTGACCAGCTATTCGCTTTTTTTGCAACTTGAGGTTTAATAATAAATTTCGTTACTATTAAATCGACAAGAGCAGGTAAAGTGTTATTGTTAGACATTTTATCCTTCGGCCTTTTATCAGCTGCTATTATTATAAGATTAACAGCGGTTCCAATTGAACTTTTCAATTATTCTGCTTTTATTATCACTGCAACAGTATTTGCGGTGTGTTACATTATTTCAATTTTTATTTCTATCAAGCTGTACACACAACTAAAAAAAAAGCAAGGTAACGGCGCAAAACTAATGGTTTCATAAATTCAGCTTTATCCCTGTTAATGGTATTGCATACTTTTAAATTCTTTCAATTTTTGTATATTATCTCAACGCATCAAAATTTTAGAAAAAGATGAATAAAATATTGCTGCTGCTAATGCCAATTGTTACAATTTTTTTTACCTGCCATGTGAGGGCAATCAAATACCTTACTTGTATTAAATGTATTTGTATTCACCCTGTAAATTTTTAAGTTAGCCCTAAGCCATAATTTAAAAAATACCAATTTAATATGCCTGCTGCTTAACTGTTTTTTTCTATCTTCATTGGTTAGATAATAAATCTTTTTATGGCAAGAAAAATACGTTTAGGAATGGTTGGCGGTGGGCAAGGTGCATTTATTGGTGCTGTACACCGCATTGCTGCTGCTATTGATGGAGAAATGGAATTAGTATGCGGTGCTTTCAGTTCCACACCACAAAAATCAAAAGCATCGGGCATAGCGCTGATGGTTGACCCAGACCGCTGCTACGGCAGTTTTGAAGAAATGATACTGCAGGAAAAAAAACGTACTGATGGTATGGATGCCGTTGCAATTGTAACACCCAACCACATGCATTTTGCACCGGCAAAAATGGCGCTGCAAAATGGTTTTCATGTTATATGTGATAAACCGGTGTGTTTTAACCTAACCGAAGCCAAACAGCTTAAAACCATTATTGAAAAAACAAAATTGTGTTTTGCCCTTACGCATAATTATACCGGTTACCCCATGGTAAAAGAAGCCAGACATTTAATTAAAAAAGGTGCTATAGGCAACATCAGAAAAATAATTGTTGAATATCCGCAGGGCTGGTTGTCGTTTGCAGCAGAACGCAGTGGTACCAACAAACAGGCAGAGTGGCGCACCGACCCTAAACGCAGCGGTATTGCCGGTGCTGTTGGAGACATTGGCACACATGCAGAAAACCTTGCTGAATATATTACCGGTTTAAAAATTACACAATTGTGTGCAGATACCACCACATATGTTACTGGCCGCCTGTTAGATGACGATGCTAATATGCTGCTGCGTTTTAATAACGGCGCTAAAGGCATACTACATTGCAGCCAAATTTGCAATGGCGATCAAAATGGATTAAACATTCGTGTGTATGGCGAAAAAGGAGCGCTGCAATGGCGTCAAGAAACGCCGCAATACCTGCACCATAAAACTATTGAGGGACATAGTATTTACCAGCCCGGAGTGGGTAAATTAAGTGACGCTGCTAATTACAACAGCCGCATTCCGTTTGGCCACCCCGAAGGATATTTAGAAGCCTTTGCAAATATTTACCGCAATTTTGCAAGAACAGTGCGTAAAAGTATTGACGGTAAAAAGCCCACTGCAATGGAACTTGATTTTCCCACAATTGACGATGGTATACGGGGACTGCAATTTGTAGCGGCAGCAATTAAATCGGGTAAAGCAAATGCCAAATGGGTAAAAATGCCTTAGCTGATGCGTTGGCAAGCAAACAAATTTGTTGTTAGTAAAAACATTTGCTACACAATAAAGAGTTTTGTAAAAGTATGTAAGGCTTAATCCGGCTTTGTAGTTTGCTGCATTTTCATATTGGGGAATACAACACCAATAAAAACAGCCACAGCACCAAACAGCATTAAAAAAACACCCGGCTTTTTCTCAGGACAATATGCCATGTAGCAAGACGTGTAAAGTATATAAGTTTTAATAGCATAAGCCACCAGCATAGCACCTAAAAATAAATTGGTGCGTTTGGCCCAAATTTTTGGCAGCAGCATAAACGCTAAAATAACAGCAGTAAAAATAATAATGAATTTGCCCGGCCTTCCGTACTTATTTTGTTCGCTGAAAAAACCGGTAAAATCTTTATTTACATCTGCATGAAATGTCCATGGCAAAAAACAGCTGATTATTAATACCACACAGGCAGCAATGCCCAACCAGTTAAAAAATCTTTGCATAAATAAAATATAAAAAGCCGGTAGTTAACCAGCTTTTGTTTTAGAGGTCCCGACCAGATTCGAACTGGTGTAGAAGCTTTTGCAGAGCTTTGCCTAGCCACTCGGCCACAGGACCATTTGTTTTGAAAGGCATAAACCCCTCATTTTTTTAGTGTTGCAAAAATAGGGTATTTTTAGGCATTATTTCAAATACTAAATTCCAAAATTTTACAGCATGAGCCGTATTGCAGAAAGTGAGCTGATAATTAACAGCCGTGGTGCTGTGTATCATATTAACTGCCGGCCGGAAGAAATTGCCGAAACTATTATTACTGTTGGCGACCCCGACCGTGTGGCTGAAGTAAGTAAACACTTTAACAGTATAGAATTTAAAAACAACCACCGTGAGTTTGTAGTGCATACAGGATATGTGGGCACAAAACGTATTAGTTGTGTAAGCACCGGCATTGGGCCAGATAATATTGATATTGTTTTAAACGAACTGGATGCTTTGGTAAATATTGATTTTGAGACAAGGCAGATAAAGGAAAAACTTACGGCACTTAATATTATACGTGTAGGCACCTCGGGCTCTTTACAAAAAGAAATTGAGGTGGATAGTTTTGTGGCAAGCACCCATGTTTTTGGGCTTGATAACCTGATGAATTTTTATTTACTTACCAACAACGAAGAGGAAAAACAACTGCTGCAGGCTTTTAATACACATACACAAATGCACCAGCGCATCAGCAACCCGTATGTTGCAGGTGCAGATATTTCGTTACTGAAAAACTTTGTGCAGCATTTTCATCAGGGTATAACAGTTACCTGCCCGGGGTTTTACGGGCCGCAGGGCCGTGTACTGCGTATGGGCCTTACCCATCCCGAACTGATTGATCAGTTAACCACATTTAGTTTTGGGCAGCACCGCATTACTAATTTTGAAATGGAAACCAGCGCCATTTATGGTATGGGCAAAGTGCTGGGCCATCATTGCCTTAGCTTAAGCGCCATTGTTGCCAACCGCATATCAAAACAGTTTAGTAAAGATGGTGCCGCTGCTGTTGAAAATTTAATTGTAAAAACACTGGAAACAATTTCAAGTATATAAAAATGAAGATTACGTTTTATAAATATCAGGGCACGGGTAATGATTTTGTAATTGTAGATAACCGCTATAATGACTACAGCAGCCTAACAGAAAAGCAGGTAAAAAAAATTTGCGACCGCCGATTTGGCGTGGGTGCAGATGGCTTAATGATGCTGGGACTGAAAGATGGTTACGATTTTGAAATGATTTATTTTAATGCTGATGGTAACGAAAGCAGTATGTGTGGAAACGGCGGCAGGTGCCTCACCATGTTTGCTTACGATATGGGCATTCATAAAAGCACTTATAAATTTATTGCAGTAGATGGCGAACACCTTGCTGAGATTGATCTGAATAAAAAGGTACGCCTTAAAATGAAAGATGTAAATGCGGTAGATGAACATGCATCCTATGCCGTGTTAAACACAGGCTCGCCGCATTTTGTAAAATTTGCAGCCAATGTAAAAGAAGTGGATGTGGTGGAAAGTGGCCGTGAAATACGCTACAGTAAAGAATTTAAACAACATGGTATAAATGTAAACTTTGTAGAGAACATAAATGAAGACACCATTTTTGTACGCACCTACGAGCGTGGTGTGGAAGATGAAACCTACAGCTGCGGTACCGGTGTTACTGCCTGTGCATTGGTAAGTGCACACAATGCAAGAGGCTTTAACCGTGTGGAAGTGCAAACACCGGGAGGCCATTTAAGTGTGGAGTTTGACAAAATGGATGAAGAACGATTTGAAAATATTTGGCTTTGCGGCCCGGCAACATTTGTGTTTGAAGGAACAATAGCAATATAATTTTTACAGCTTCCTATGACTAAAGAACAAATACTTGCCGCAGCAAAAAACAGCTTCGACTCATTAACTGCATTGTGCAGCAATTTTAATGATGCATTGTTTTTTAAAAAACCTGCAGCCAAATGGTCTGGCGCAGAAAACCTGCGGCATCTTGTACTGTCAACTAATGTTAGTACGCTGGCATTTTCATTACCAAAAATTATTGTGCAATTAATGGCAGGCACGGCCAACCGGCCTTCCCGCAGTTATGAAGAATTGGTGGCTAAATACAAACAAAAATTAGCAGAAGGTGGCAGGGCATCAGCCCCGTTTGTACCTAAGCCAATACCAACGGGCAGCAGCAAAACAGTTTTAATAAAGCAGTGGTTGAAAGCAACAGAAAAACATCTTGCCAAAATAACTAACAACAGAACCGAAACAGATTTAGACAAATACTTAGTGCGCCACCCTTTGCTGGGGCGTATTACTTTACGGGAGCTGTGTTATTTTACTATTTATCATACACAACATCACCAGCAAATTATTAAAGCTATAACACCGGCAAATTCATGATTCAGTATTTTAAAATTGAAGACCATCAAACCATTGCCATTGATAAGCCAGAAACAGGCAGCTGGGTAAATGTATTGCCGCCTTTAAAGCAGGAGGAGTTTACAGAACTGAGCGAAAATCTGGAAATACCTATTGACTTTTTAAAAGATTCATTAGATATTGACGAACGCAGCCGGTACGAAATTGATGATAACGTAAAGCTTATTGTGATTAAAACCCCGGCAGAAAATAATTCTTTTAATGAAAGCGATGCTTTTTATATCACCATACCTATTTGTATTATTTTAACACATAACCAGATTGTAACGGTAAACTCTTTTGAAAACGAAGCCATCAAAAAATTCCTCAACACTTTTCAGCACCGCAATGCAGATAAAAAAAATATGATGGTGCTGAAGATTTTTGAAAAAATAACCACCAACTTTCAGGAGTATCTTAAAGAAATAAACCAGCGCCGTAATATTTTAGAGCAGAAACTGTATGATGCCAACCGTAATGAAGAATTACTGCAGCTGATGCGTATACAAAAAAGCCTAGTGTATTTTATTACTGCCTTACGCAGTAACGAATTATTAATGATGAAACTGGCACGTACCAATATTTTACAATTGAATGAAGACGAAAAAGATTTTTTAGATGATTTGGTGGTGGAAACATCGCAGGCGCTTGAAACGGCCAACACCTATACAAACATACTTGGCTCATCATTAGATGCTTTTGCCAGCATCATCAGCAATAATCAAAACGAAGTGTTGAAACGCCTTACCACGCTTACCATATTTTTAAGTGTTCCGGTATTAATTGCCAGTATTTATGGTATGAATGTACCCATACCTTACAAAGACACCCCTTACGCTTTTTGGGCACCCGTAATTTTAGCATTTGCCATACTGGCTTTTGTAGTTTGGAATTATTATAAACGAATAAAAAAATGAGCAGCTTTACCATACGTGTTTACGGTATTTTATTAAATGAACACAAACAGGTTTTAGTAAGCGATGAGCTGATACGGGGCATGAGGATAACAAAATTTCCTGGCGGCGGTTTGGAGTTTGGCGAAGGCACAAGAGACTGCCTGAAAAGGGAGTTTATGGAAGAAATGAATTTGAATGTAAAAATTGGCAATCATATTTACACTACCGATTTTTTCCAGATAAGCGCTTTTAACAACAAAGACCAGATTATTTCCATTTACTATTTTGCAGAAGCGCTGGAACCTATTACAGCACCCATACGCACCA
>JAGVCC010000150.1 GCA_020059395.1 Chitinophagales bacterium
AAAATATCGTGGTTGCCAAAAGTTTTAAAATAGTTGTTGGGTAAAAATTGTGCTTCTGCAGCAAAGCTGCGTTCGTTTTGCGGCAGCACTTCTTCTGTTTTGTATTTCCAAAGCTCTTCACTGTCGCCCAAATTTATAAAGGCAAAATTTTGTTGTTTGTAATGTTGCAGTGCTGTAAGGTAATTTTGTTCGCTGGCAGCAAAGTCATCAGCCCTGTCGCGGTTGCCTTTATGCTGGTCGCTGAAGATGATGAATTTGTCTTTGGCCACATCTATAAAAACCGGGCATACTCTTTTACTGTTTTTTTTACTGCTGTTGTATAGTTTGGTTAAAGAGGTAAATACCGCTTCTTTTTCGGGCTTGGCACTTAGTGTATTGGCAACCCAGGTAAGCGGTTTTTTAAATAAATATTGCAGCAGCTTGCGCATGTATTGAAGGTAGTAAATACCTGCTTATTTATACAGAAGAATTATTGCTGTGGCCAGAAAAGAATTTTCCTATCACCGGCATTTTGGCAAGTTCTTTAGCTTCTACTTTACTTACAAACCAGGTAAACCATGCAAATAAAACTGTGGCTGTTAACAGCGAAAACCACAAATGCCCGCTGTATAATTTGTTTACGCCAATGTGAATTAAGTACAGCAGCACCACCAGCACAATGTAGGCAGCTAATTTTTTTACAGCATAAGGTACGGGGTAGTGTTTTTGGCCCAGCTTGTAGCTGCTTATCATCATAAACAAATAGCAGGTAAATGTGGCAATGGCAGCGCCGGTATAATGCCATTTTGGTATTAGCAGAATATTAAGCACAATAGTGATTACGGCACCTGCAATAGTAATTACAGCGCCATACGTATTTTTATTAGTAAGCTTATACCAAATGCTGAGGTTATAATAAATGCCAAGAAATATATTGCCTATTGCAAGTAACGGCACCACCGATAAACCTTCTACCCATTTGCTGCGGTTAATGGCAGTAAAAAACCAACGGAAAACATCTAAGTATAAACCAATAAACAAAAACATAAAGCAACAGGCAATTACAAAAAACTTCATAATACGGGCATAGGTTTTTTTTGCATCTGTATCTTTACTGCGGTTAAAAAAGAAGGGCTCTGCCGCCATGCGAAAAGCCTGTATCATAATGGTAATTAATACTGCAAGCCTGTAAATATTTCCAAAAATACCCAGCTCATTTTTTGCTTCTAAAGGCGGCACATCCACCACATGCTGGTAAATTAAGCGGCTCAGCATATCATTAATCATACCGCCCAGCCCTACAATAATTAAAGGCCATGAGTATTTCATTACCTCCTTCCATAACACAGCATTAAAACGCCAGCGTATTTGTTTAAACTCACTAAACAGCAGTATGCAGGTTAATAAACTGCCGCAAATGTTGCCAATAAAATAAAAGTCTATTTTATCAAACCGGGTGTATAAACTTTTAAAAGCACTGTTTGGGTTATTGCCGGTATAATGCGGAATAATGCCAACACAGAAAATAACAATTAAAAAATTTACTATGATGCCGGCCAGCCTAACAAAAGCATATTTGCGGGGGCGGTTTTCCTGCCGAAGTTTGGCAAAAGCCAATGTGGCAATGGCATCAAAAAAAATAATACCAATCATCCATAAAACATAATTGCTGTGTTCGCTTACATTTAAAGCTGCGGCAATGCTGTCTTTTAAAATATACAATACAATGCTTAGTAAAATGGTGGAAGTTATTAGCGAAACTGAAAGCGTATTGTAAAGTGTGTGCTTGTCTTTATCCTGGCTAAAGCGGAAGTAAGCCGTTTCCAGCCCGTAAGTAAATAATACATTTAAAAAAGGAATGGCGGCATACAGCTGCGTAACATCTGCCGTGGCGGATGGCTGCGCAAAAAAGATAGGCAGCGTAAAATTCATTAAATAACCAATAAAGCGGCTGAGAATGCTTGGTATACCATACCACAGTGTTTGCCCAGCTAATTTTTTAATACCGCTCAAAGGTTACTAATTTTAAAAAATCAAATTTACCGGTATAATTTTAATTTGTGTGCAAATTATTCATGCAACCCTTTGTACGTATAAGTTATCTTTGTAAAACAAAAAAGAAGTAATTATGAAGAATATATTGATACTGGCAGTTTGCTTAATAACAGCACAGCTGGTTACGGCGCAGGCAACCACAGCTACGGTGGAGTATTTAAAAATTAATCGGCAGGCGGTGGTAAACGATATGCCTTTTCCTGAAAAAACAATACGGGATGCAGTAGACAATAAAATGCAGCAAATGGGGTATAAGGGTAAAGAAAGTAAAGGCTATATGGTATATAAAGGTGTGCGCTTGCCAGAGCTTGGCAGCGAAAGCTACGACCTGTATTTTATGGCAGACAGGGTGAGCCGTAAAAACAAAGACAACTCTACACTCACCATGCTTATAAGCAAAGGCTACGATAATTTTGCATCCGACAGCAGCGATGCCACGCTTATAAATAATGGCAAGCTGTATTTAAATGGCATCAGGGATATGATTGCCGCATATGATTTAGAACTGCAGATACAGGCACAGGAAGATGCTGTTAAAAAAGCAGATAAAAAATATACCGGCCTT
>JAGVCC010000436.1 GCA_020059395.1 Chitinophagales bacterium
ACCCCGAAAGCGCTTTTGGTGGTGTGCTTGTATGCAACAGCAGTATTGATAAAGCTACCGCTGTTGCCATTAACGAAATATTTTTTGAAGTATTAATTGCGCCAGCTTTTGATGGCGATGCCCTGGATATTTTAAAAACAAAAAAGAACCGCATTTTACTGGTGCAGAAAAAAACTGTGGCAGCTGCAAGCCAAAACAGAACAGTGCTCAATGGTATTTTAGCCCAACAAAATGACATTGGCAACTATACAGAATGGAAAGAAGCTGGTGGAAGAGAATCAACTGCTGCAGAACGGGAAGATTTAATTTTCAGTAATCTGGTGTGCAAGCATTTAAAAAGTAATGCCATTGCCCTTGTAAAAAATAAACAGCTTATTGGTAAAGGTTGCGGCCAAACATCCCGTATAGACTCATTGCGCCACGCCATTGAAAAAGCAAAGCAGTTTAAATTTGATTTGAATGGTGCTGTGCTGGCAAGTGATGCTTTTTTTCCTTTTGATGATTGCGTAAAAATTGCGGACGCAGCAGGCATCAGTGCATTTATTCAGCCCGGCGGCTCTATACGTGATAATGATTCTATTGAATTTTGTAAGCAACATAATTTGGTAATGGTGATTACGGGCCTGAGGCATTTTAAACATTAACAGCTGCTAATAATTTTCCCACAAAGGCACTAAGGCTGCAAAGATTGTTTTGTGAACTTTGTGCCTTTGTGAGAAACCATTTCTTTTTTTATAACAACCCATGCTCTCATCTAAAACAACAAAACAAAAAGCCGTTTGGGCACTGGCATGGGTGTGCTTTTTTTGGGGAACCACCTGGATTGCCAGTAAAATAGCAGTAAGTAATGGTGTACATGGTTTACAGGTGGCAGCTATAAGGCATGTTTTAGGCGGAGGTTTATACATTGCTTTCTTTTTAATTAAAAAGCAACCACTGCCAAAAGGAAAAAAACTTTGGACAACCATCATTATTTTAAGCATTTTAAATTTTATGCTAAGCAATGGGCTTAGTTATTGGGGCCTGCAATATATAAGCAGCGGTTTGGGTGCAATTATTGGCGCCATCTTCCCTTTATGGATTGTAATTATTGATTTATTTAAAGGCGAAAGATTACCTCGTAAAGCACTTACAGGTTTGCTGCTGGGCTTTGGTGGCATTTGTATAATTTTTGCTGACCACCTGAAAGATTTTTTAAACGCAAGTTTTACACTCGGTATTATTCTGTCTGTGCTGGCTACAATGAGCTGGGCCTTTGGTACTGTTTACACAAAAAAACATGCGGCCAATTTTAATCCTTATTTTAGTTTGGGTTTACAAATGTTTATTTCCGGCATTGCACTTACATGTTTAACAAAATCAACGGGGCTTTTTACTCCCTTACAAAATATTCCTGCTAATGCATGGTGGGCCATGCTCTACTTATTAATAATTGGCTCGGTACTTACGTTTGTGGCATACTTGTACAGCCTGCAGCATTTGCCAACATCTGTTGCTTCTTTGTATGCTTATATAAATCCGGTGGTGGCATTAGTATTGGGCGCTTTATTATTCAGTGAAAAATTGAACATATTCATTGCCATTGGCGGCGCTGTTACCATTACAGGTGTATATTTGGTAAACAGTGCCTTTAAAAAGGGCAGTTAATCTGTGTCAACCTTTTTTTACTTTGCCTGTTAATTTGCAGTGAATAACCATTACACATATTTTATCATTTTAGCTGCTTCGCTGGCAGGGCCGCTGGCATTAAGCTTTGATAAAAAAGTAGCATTTTATAAAAACTGGAAATACCTGTTTCCGGCAATGATAATTCCTGCGCTGCTGTACATTGTTTGGGATTTTTATTTTACAGCCAAAGGCGTTTGGAGTTTTAATGAAAACTATATTACCGGTACAAAGCTTTACAATTTGCCTTTGGAGGAAGTGCTTTTCTTTTTTATAGTGCCGTATTGCTGCCTGTTTATTTATGAGTGCATATGCAGTTATTTTCAACGTGCGCTGCATATTTTATGGGCAGATAAATTGCTGCTTGCTTTAGCGGTTGTGTTATTTATTACAGGTATTATCAATTACAATAAATATTACACCGGCTGGACGTTTATTTTTACTTCTATATTTATAACAGCGTTGCATTTCATAAACAAAAAAATAAAAATTTTTAATGCAGGGTTGTTTGTGGTTTCGTATGCAGTAATGTTAATTCCGTTTTTAATTGTAAATGGGTTTCTTACCGCCATTCCGGTTGTATTATATAACGATGCAGAAAATTTGGGCATCAGAATTTATACTATTCCTTTTGAAGATATTTTTTATGGTATGCTGTTGATATTAATGAATGTGGTAACTTACGAATTATTAAAAAACAAAAAATAATCTTCTCCTTTTCCTCCCCCATCGGGGGAGATAGAGGGGGCCTTTACTATGGAATTTGGAAGAGTGCCGGAGACAGAGCTGAACAGCATTGATTTTTCATTACCAGCAGAGCCTGCATACAATAAAACTATTTTACAAGGCAGTCCTGTTAGTAACCCAAAAGTATATTTAGGCTGTGCCAAATGGGGAAGGGAGGAATGGGTGGGAAAAATTTATCCGCCAAAAACAAAGGAAAAAGATTTTTTACAGCACTATGTTAACCATTATAACAGTATTGAATTAAATGCCACGCATTATAAAGTTTATGGCGAAGCAGGAATAAAAAAGTGGGCAGAAAAAGCAGCAGGCAAAGATTTTAAATTTTGCCCAAAATTATATCAGGGTATTACACACCGTGGCAGTTTAAAAGGTAAACAATTTATCACCAATGAATTTTTCAGGGGCATTGTTTCATTTGAAAAATACCTTGGTCCCGTCTTTATGCAGGTGAGTGACACTTTCTCCCCAAAAAGAAAAGAAGAGCTGTTTGATTTTTTAAAAACACTGCCCGCAGATTTGCAATTTTTTTTAGAAGTGCGTCACCCTGACTGGTTTAAGAATGATACAGTACGTGAAGAGTTGTTTACTACACTCACGTCTTTAAATATAGGTGCTGTAATTACAGATACTGCCGGCCGCAGGGATTGTGCACACATGCACCTTACCATACCAAAAGTATTTATACGTTATGTAGGCAACAGC
>JAGVCC010000021.1 GCA_020059395.1 Chitinophagales bacterium
CACATTTTTACGTGTAAAAAACTCATGGGGCGATGTGGGGCCTTACCACGGCTACATCAATGTAAGTGAAGGATACTTTGCTATTAATACCATAACACTAATTATACCTAAAGCAGGTATTAATAAAAAACTGCTGGAGAAGTTGAAGATAAAGTAACTGTTTACTGATAATACTGAAGTGCCGTAAAATTAACGGCGCTTTTTTATACAACCAGTAGTGTTACACTAATTGAGCACTAAGCTGTTGGTTGTTCATTTTTGCTTACAAATACATAGTGTTTAGCTTTTACCTAAACGTCATGCGATTATCAAAGCGCATTGGCTTATTATTATATTGTTATTCCATAATCTGTATACTCTTCATTTCATTTCTTCCATAAAAAGTGGGAAAGTACATCAGCTCTGCCTTGGCAGGGTTTAATGTATAAGTTCCTTTATACCTTGGCTCCAGTTCTATTTCAAAATAATGCGTGCCTTTGTTTAAAAGCTCAGTAAACAACAGCATTTTATCTTTATAAAACTCCCGGTAGCTGCCCCACTCCTGTTTTTTTGCAGCATAATTACAGCCTGCAGGTATGGGCACCTGCAGCATTACAAACTGTGCATCGGCTTTAACATCAACTTTTACTTTCAGCATTATTTTTTCGCCGGCTTTTATGGAGCTTACTGTTTGGCCATTTTTTTCAAACCATGTGCTAAGGCGAAAGTTACTGTCAACAGGTTGCGGCATTGCATTAAACTGCTTTTCATACAAAGTAAAATACACCATACCGCCACCGGTTTTTGCAATCTGTAAATTTTTTATGGCAGTGTTTTTAAGTTTTAGCTGGTATGGATAGTTTGTAATCTGCATGGCAGTATCACCACTGATATTAATTACCGCTTTATCATTAAAGTTATTTTGCTGTTGCAGTATGGTGGGCAATACAGCATTTAATATACTGGCACTTTCAACCGTATTTCTCCAGTAGCCATTTTTACGCCGCTCTAAAAAATACTGGATAATTTTTGGCAACAGATATTGATACTCATTTTCATTTTTCAATACTTCAAATGCTAATACTGTGGTGGCAATGTTATTGCTGTACCAGCTGTAAGAATCATTACCCCAATGCACACCACCCAGCATGGTAGGTGTTTGCCGGTTTACTAATTTTTGCAGCGCTGCGTTATACTGCAATTGCTGCCCCTGCATAATTTTAACCCATTGCCATTGCTGGTGGCTGCTCAGCGAATCATAAGGAATGCGGCTCATCCATTCTTCATAATTCATCTGGTGTTTGCCGTTATTGAGTGTAACCATTGCAGCCAGTAATTCGTTTCGCTTTAAATAAGACAGCTGGTTTTGTAAATACAGGAAAGCGTTTCTCACATTGGTTTCCACCAGCACCTTGTCTCTTAAAGAAAGCAGGGTATTGGCAATATAATTGGTGATATAAAAGTTGCTCTTCCCGCTCTCCCACCAGGCCCAGCCGCCATCAAACTGCTGTGCTTTTTGCAGCTTCGTTAATAAGCGGCTCATTTCTTTTTCGTTGGTAAAGGGCTGCTGCAACTGCTGTTTAATTTTTTGTTCCATAGTATAGCCGGTGAGTTTACTGGCTGTTTGCTCCATGCAGTAGTAGGGATATTGTTTCAGGTGTTCAATTTCATCCAGTAATACATCCAGTGTATTGTTTTGTGCATACAGTGTAATTTCTTTAGTATTCGTACTTGCTTTGTATTGCACGGCTGTATCTTTTTGCAATACCCAAAAAGCACCCACAGTTTCTTCAATACCTTTTTTAAAAACCGGTATTTTTTTCTCCTCAGCATCTTTAAAACCTGTGATGGTTTGCAGGCTGTATCCAATGGCAACAGTATCTTTATTACTAACAACTGCCTGTACATCTTCCAGCGATTCTTTAGGAAGCACTGTTTTATTCACCTTATTTTTTTCGCTGCCGTTAATGCGGAAGGCTGCTGTAATATTGTATGCATCATCTGTATAATTTTTTGCTTTGCCTAATACAAAGGCAGTGTCACCTTCCAATAAAAATTGTGGTAATGCCAGTTGTGCCACCAATGGTTTATAAGCCTGTGTTAAGATGGATGTTTTTCCAATTCTTCTTTTTTTATCCATACCCACTACAAAAGTGCGCCAGCCGGTAATATTATCCGGGTACTGTACATCAAAAGAAGCTTTACCATTGTTATCAGTAAAAAAATTGGGCTGCCAAAAAGCATAGTCTCTAAATATGGTGCGTTGTGTTTTGGTTTTAGTGGTAATGATAATAGCACCGTTTGCAGCCTTTGCACCATATATTGCAACCGCTGAAGCGTCTTTCAAAACATTAACCTCATCAATTTGTTCCGGAAGAATATTTTTTGGCATTTCATTAAATACAATTCCATCAATTACATAAATAGGGTTAGCATCACCTTGTAAAGAACTGATACCACGTATTTGAATCATTGCTGACGAGCCTGTTAATCCTTCATTAAGCAAAACAGAAACGCCTGCAACTCTTCCCTGTAATGCACTACTAAATTCCAGCTCTTTTGCGCTTATTGTACTAACGCTACCGGTTAAATCTTTTTTACGGGAAGTTCCATAACCAACTACAACCACCTCATTCAATGCATGTGATGACACAGCCAACTGTACATTAAATGTTTTAACAACACCATCAGTTACTTCCACTGTAATTTCTTTAGTCGTGTACCCCACTGCTGCAAAAACCAAAATATGTTTTTTAGTTGTTACTGGGGAAATGCGAATACTGTAACTACCATTAGCATCAGCACTTACACCTGTATTTGTTCCTTTAATCTTTACCATTGCAAACGGCACAGGATTACCACCTTTATTGTCAGTTATTCTTCCTGTAATATTTGATTTGGAAGTTGATGTGGTAATTGAGTCGTTGTAAAACGCCTTAGCGTATACCTGTGCTTTGGCAGGCTCAGGCTTTACCGGTTCGTCAGTCTGTATAGCTTTTTTATACAGTTCAGTCATATAAATATTGTCACTTACAAATGTTGTATTTTCTGTTTTAATGCAAGTAGTTGCGCCCGGTTTTATTACAATATTTGTTACAGTTGCAGTATAAAAATTCTTAGTTACAAAGTATACATCATACAAGCCAGCAATAAGATTATTTACTTTATTGCTGTAGCTGTAATTGTTATCCAGGATTAATGCCGTGCCGTTTTCGGGTTGTATTACTGTATAACGTACTGCAGTATCTTTTGGCAATGAAAATTGCAACCGCCCCCTGCCGCTTATGTGTGAAGCATAAGACTGATATTCGTGTGTGTTGAGGTAAGTCTTTAAATACGGCGTTACTTTTTTCTCAACAAATTTTATTGGCGGCGGCTCTTTCAATGTATCACCCAGCAATAATCTTGCATCATAGTGCGGTAAAAAATTATTAATATCCCTCCGGGGAAAAATGGCTTTCTTTTCCAGTCTTGAAATTTGTTTAGATAAACCATACTCATAACCCGGCTCAAACGGAAACTGAATATCAAAACTGTTAGGATTAAAAAACTGCATACTCCAGTTTGCATTAAACGGCCCTGCAATATGCGGCCTGCTGCCCGTTAATTTTACCAGTTTATTATATTGCCATACATAACTTTCGTTATTAGCATAATCGTTTTTCATTTGCCACAAACTGTTTTCCAGCAAATACATTTCTGCATTACTCCA
>JAGVCC010000344.1 GCA_020059395.1 Chitinophagales bacterium
AACAGTATGCTGTACAGCTTAAATCCAGCTATTGAAATTAACATTAAGGTGCTAACAAATAATTTACTGGTTTTAACCAATGCGGCTACAAGTACATTTTCAAATGGCGGGGTTGTTACTACTTATCAAGGAACAAAAATGGATTCATTAAGAAGATGATAGCTTAATGCCTGCAATAGTGTAGATTTTAGCGAATGTTTTCTGCCATGAACAAAGTCGGGAGCAGAAAAAGAGATGACACCTTTTTTAAAGGTGTTATCTCTTTGTGATGATGACAGGCAAAGATTTTTTCAAAAGAGGTCACACTTTTTCTAAAGGTGTTATCTCTGGTATTAAAAAGCGGTGACACCTTTAAAAAAGGTGTCACCGCTGCAAGTAAAAAAACCTTTCATGCAATCCACTTTCACTATAATCAATCAAAAGGAATTTATAAACTTTCCGGCTGCATTGCACGCTGGTGATACATTGCTGCTGGAAAATAACCCCTGGCAAAAAAAAGCGAAGCGGTAACTGCTATATGTATTGTACCATCAGATTTTGATACATACATCACAGCTGTAAATAACATTGACAGCAACTATTTTTATATTAATGAGCCTGATGAAATTAATAAACATACCATAAAAGATTATGCCGATTTAGATGAGTTTGACCCTTTATTATCATTTGAACAAGCTGTGCAAAATTTACTTTTTTTAGAAGTAAGTATTACAGAAACCGCTGCTGAAAAAATTGTTACCATAAAAAAGCTGCACCATACCACCACCCTGCTGCAATACTGGATTACACAAAATACTTTTACAGACATGGCGCAGCTTGGTGGCATTGGCCTTGGAGAAGTGATATATAACAAGATACCACCACACCACAATTATTTTGGTATGTGCTGGGTATGTACCTGCGGCGATGCTGGCTGTTATAATTATATGGCATGGTACATACGGTTTGCCAATAGTTTTTCGGTAGGTTTTATTATAAACAAATACTGTACAATAGAATTAAATGCAAAACATAGCTGTTTTGATGAAGATGATTATAACGAATACATTGCAGAAAGAGCAGCAACCAATGCACACAACCAGCGTTTGCAGCAAATTAAAGCAGTATTGGCTGCCGATGATACAGCCAGCGAATATTACGGGCTAAGCGAAGCAGATAAAGAGATTTTAAAAGAAGGCGAACAGTCTTATCATTTTCCCTGTGTGTATGAAAAGGATGATTTTTGTATTTACTAACACCTGCTTAACCCTAATGCAGGTAATGAATTATTCGCAGGCATTACACCTGCTTAACCACGGGTTTAAAAACGTTTTGTTTGTTAACCAGTGCCGGTGGCAGCTGTTGCATCATTTTAGGTATAGCCACACTATTTAATCCCCGTGGGTTTAGCAACCGTTACAGCATCTCTTTCAAACGGGCCTTTAAAGCTGTTTATATCTATTGCAAAATGGCGGGTGTAAATATTATTGGTTTGAAAAATAGTTTTAAGCCACACAGCAGTACGCTCAAATGCATGTCCGTCTTTTGCATCGTAATCATTTAACACAAGGCCTTGTGCTTCTTTCTGCATCAGCTGCGGCTCATCAAGATAGTAGTATAAAACCGCCAGGTTAAAATAACTGGCGTAACGCATTTTACGGTCGTGTTTACTGGTGGTGCTGTAATCTCTTTTAACTCGTTCAAAGTATTCAATAACGGGCTTTACCTGTTCCCTCACTTTGGCAATGGGTGTGCTGGCATTCATACTAAATAAGTATTCGCTTAATTGCCTGAAGGCATTGCGGTGCTCTTCGTATTCGGGGTGTTTTTTACTGTCCACAATCCACATAATATCGTTTCCGTTCACTTCCTTAAAACCATAATTATCTGTAATAATATTGTTCAGGCTGTGCATGGCATTGGTAACATTGCGCCGGAATAAATCGGCTGTTACTTTAAAAGTATTGATTAAAAAATAGCCTTCTGCCAGCGGCCTTAGCGCAAACTCCGGGCTGTTGTAAACATATTTACGGCTGCGGTCTGCAATTTGAATGTCTTCTATATGGCGGCCCTTGTAATCGGTAATAACGGCTGTTGCGGCAAAAGAATACTTCACTTCTTCGTGGTAATAAGTACGGGTGGTTATTTGGCCTGTTCTGCTTTTTTGTGTTTCGGTGCGTTCTTTAACACTAACAGATTCTGGCAGTAAATCATCCAATTTAATATGTATGATAACATGCCCTTTTTCTTTCAGCTTGCGCCAGCCTTCAAGCAATACTGTTTCTTCGGGCTGTAAGTCTTTTAAAAAGGGCTGCATCAACCGGGTGCCTTCCACTGTTACATTATAGGTTCGGTAAGTACTGTCAATTTTTACTTTTGGTAGGGAGCGGTATTGTACTGAAAAAGTATATCTGTCAAGATCAACTTTTTTTTGTGCTGCAGCAAATAATGGCAACAGACAAAGCAATACGGGGCATAGTTTTTTCATTGGATAAAGATTTGCTGCTTACATAACGGTTGAAATGGGTAAATATTTTCCGAGGTGATAGCAATGCAAAGAGGTGACACCTTTTTAAAAGGTGTCACCTCTTTATAATTTAAGTATGGAATTAATTATTTGCCTGCCCAATAATCTACTACTAAAACTTTATCTAAAACTGGTTTTAATATTTCTACAAAAGCCAGATGCGCCGCATGCGGCAAATAAACATCACGGTCAGCTTCACTTTTAAAACTTACAAAAAAGCAGTGTGTAAATTCCTGATTTAATTTTTCGGGGCTGTTATTGGTGCCCCATTCAAATGCTTTTACTTGTTTTATTTTTTGTGGTAAAGCGGCAAAGGCATCGGTTACAGTTTTGATTTGTTGCGGTGTGCTGCCTGCTTTAAAACTAAACAGTACTACATGGCGCAATAATTTACCGGTGTGTGTTTTATTTTGGGCGGTAAGTAATACTTGTACAAAACAAATTAAACATAACAGCAGTGTTATTTTTTTCATGTTGGGATTTTTTAAAATTATTTTTTTCAGTCACAGTATTCAGGCAGCCTTCACCCTTGGGTCAACCACAGCATATAACACATCTGCCAGCATATTTATAATTATAAAAATACAGGCACTTAATAATACAGATCCCATCACAACGGGGTAATCTAATTTTTCAAGTGCATCCACAGTTATTTTGCCAATGCCCTTCCAGCCAAAAATATACTCTACAAAAAATGCACCTGCTAATAACTCAGCAAACCAGCCGGTAATAGCCGTGATGACAGGATTAAGTGCATTTCTCAGCGCATGTTTAAAAACTACTGTACGTTTACTTAAGCCTTTTGCAATTGCGGTGCGTATGTAATCCTGCTGCAGTACATCCAGCATGGCACTGCGGGTAAGCTGTGTAATAATTGCCAGCGGACGTATGCCCAGTGTAAATGCAGGCAGTATTAAATTTTTGAGTACAATATATTTTTCTCCGGATACCCCATCCACTTCAAACCAGCTGCCGGTTAAATTTAAACCGGTGTAATCATGCAGCACCACTCCAAAAAAATACGCAATTATTATAGCCATAAAAAATGACGGGGCAGATATACCGGCAATACTTGCAAATACTGCGGACGTATCCAGCCAGGTATCTTTTTTAACAGCGGCCAATACACCCAGTAAAATTCCAATAAAGGTGGCAAACACCATGGCTGACAGTGCTAATAATAATGTGCCGGGCAAAGCTTCCATTAATAATTGCCCTACATCTTTTTTTGTTTGATAACTGCGGCGCAGAAACGGTGTTTTTATTGCAAACTTTGTTGCTCCACCAATAAAAATACCTTTCAGTTGTTTTTTTTCAATGTCTGCTTTGCTGTGAAAACTTATGGGTGACACATCATTTAAATACAATACAAACTGTTTCCATTTGGGCTGGTCTAAATACAAATCTTTGCGAATGTTGTCCATTGTTTTTTTATCGCCGGTTTGGCCCACAATCATACGGGCAGGGTCGCCAAAACCCTGAAACATGATGAATACAAG
>JAGVCC010000488.1 GCA_020059395.1 Chitinophagales bacterium
TTAACCAATGCTTCTGACCGGGGAGAAAAGGTAGCATTTAATCCTTTAGTTAAAGGTATTTGCTCAAAAAATTGCGCCAGTGTGCCAAGGCTTAAAGCATAGTAAATACTTGCATATGCTTTAAGTCCCACTCTGTCTGCTGGATCGGCGGCAACACTTAAATTTTCAAGCACTGTTTCAGCTTCAACTTTTAATAGTAAGTTCTGTGTCCACAATTGTGTTGAAATAGAATTATTAGGTTGCAAAGCACCTTTGCCAGTTTGTACTGCGGCTTCTGCAAGATTACCAGCATTTAAAGTGTTTAGCGCATACACCGCATAACCACCGCCAATAGGTGCATTGTATAAGGGGCTTTGTCTCCCTATTGTAAAACGGCGTTGCAGTCCGGCGCACAAATTCATCAATGCATCAGCACTATTGGTTACGCTGGGTACCGAAGCACTGCTGGGATCAATATATTCCTTATTACAAGATGTAAACATTAAGCTGTTGCCTGTTAATAAACAAACAGCAGCAATTTTATATAGTGTCTTTTTCATTATCTTTTTTTTTCAATGATTAAAAAGTTGCTCTGAATGTTAATTGTACAGTTCTGGGTATTGGCACATTACCAAAGTCTATGCCTCTTAACACGGCACTATTACCACCTGCATTTGTTTCTGGGTCATACCCATCATAAGTATCCCAGCTTATTAAGTTTCTGCCTGTAACAGATACAGAGGAAGACTTAATAAATTTAGTGAGTGAAGGAAGCTGATATGATAATGACACTTCCCTTAACTTAATGTAGGAACCGCTTTCAACCCTCCATTCTTCAGTTGCATAAATACTCCAGATATAACCACGTGGCAGTTGTCCTTTTGCTTCTTTTTCCGCATAATCCCCAATACCAACGCCTTGTCTTGTTCTTCTGTCGGCATTAAACACCTGTTGCCCTTGGGCACCATCCAGTAAAAAACTAAAGGATAATTTTTTATACTCAATGCTGTTGCTTAGGCTCAAAATCCAGTCAGGATTAGGGTCGCCAATTACCTTACGTGCCAGGTTAGTACCAGACGTTGTAGCAGCTATAGGCCTTCCGCCTGCATCTAATGCCAGATTACCATTTGCATCTCTTACAAAATAATTACCAAAAAATGCACCCAACGGATAACCTGCCAGTAACACTGAGGGCGAGCCGCCGTTATTATCCAACGTAATAGGCGCAATTTGAGTTGATGCTGTTAACAGGTTTTTATTATGACTTACTGAACCAAATAAACTCCAGTTAAAGTTTTTTGATTGCACAGGATTTGCGTTGATGCCTAACTCCCACCCTTTATTAGTGAGGTTACCTACGTTTTCAAACCTCGTGCTGCCGCCACTGCTTGGGGCAAGTGTGCGCTGTACTAATAATGAGTTGTCGATAATTTTTTTGTTGTAAACTGTAAAAGTCAACCCTAATTTATTACTCAGGAAAGACAGGTCTGTACCAAACTCAAATTCACTGGCTCTTTCTGGCGCCACAATTTCGTTACCAAGTGCGGTGTTTAGATTATAGGTGGCAATACCATTTATATTGCTTGATGTATAGTTGGTGAACCTGCCGTAAGTGCTTATACCTGTAAGGTTTCCAGCCTGTCCCCAGCTGGCACGCAGTCTTGCAGAATTAAACCAGTTGGTTCTCATAGTTTGCCAAAAGCCCATGTCGCTTATGTTCCAGCTGGCACTCAATTTTGGATAAAAGTAAGTGCGGCTGTCTTCCGGAAAAGAAGTACTGCCATCTATTCTGCCGGCAGCGGTTAAATAAAATATATTGTTGTAACCAAAAGTTTGTTGCGCAAAGCCGCCAAACACCTGCCTTCTGTCATCAGTATATCTTGCAGGTAAAACAACGGCAGCCCCGTTAATGGTTGAAATACCATTCAGCATATCTCTGCCTTCGTTAAACAAGCCTGTTATTTTTTGATACTGATGGTTGAAGCCTGCCACAGTTAAAGATGTAAATTTTTTAAAACTGGTATTGTAAGAAATATTTAAATCGTTATTGATGGCAAAAGTATTTACCAGCGCCGCAGATGCGTAGCCCAAACCTTCCTGTGCAGAAATGTAAGGGTATCTTTTTATTGCATTGCTGCCTTCTTGCGCCGTATTATCCATACCAAGAATGTAATCAATATTTAACCCTTTAAAAGGCTTAATTTTTATCTGCAAATCACTAATCGTTCTGTTTACCGCCTGTGTCAAACTCATATCATTTATTACACTAAGTGGGTTTACCCTTGTCGGCTCCACACCTTTTAAATTACCAGCCACATCTCTTTGTGTTATATCAAATAGGTTATTGGTAATATTAACCGAGTTTATAGGACTCCAAAAAACATTACCATTTGGCTTTTCGTTACTAAAACTGTTGGTGTATGCCACACCACCAATAACTGTAAGGTATTTATTAACTACATGCTCTAATCTTGATTTTAAATTGAATCTTCTAAAATCTGTACCGATAACAATACCCTCATTTTTGTAATAACCTCCTGAAAAATAGTACTTAGTTTTATCGCTACCGCCACTTAATGATATGTAATTATCCGTTCCTAAACCGTTATCAAAAATATTATCTTGATAATCGTAACGGGTTACATCAACCAAATCAGTAGCAAGTATCCTGGCCAGTCCGTCAGGTCTTGTATAAGTAATTGTTGCGCCTGTATATGGTGTTGGCGAAGTGCTGGCATTGCTGATGTTACCTAAGCGTAACCCAGCGGTACCAAACTGTTTGCCATAGGTAGAAATATATACCTTTTTTCTTAATGAGTTTGAAACAAGGCTGGTACTAAAATCAATTTTCATTTGCCCTGCCTTACCTTTTTTAGTGGTAATTAAAACCACACCATTACTTGCACGGCTACCATAAATTGCCGATGCTGCTGCCCCCGGAATAATATCTAATTTTTCAATGTCGTTTGGGTTAATATCTGCCATTCGGTTAGTACCAATTTCTGCACGGCTGCCCGCAGGTACGTTTAAGTTAGTTACATTGGTGGTTGAGTTATTTACAATTACACCGTCTATTACATATAATGGTTCAGAACTGCCACTAATGGTGCTGGTACCTCTCATACGTACAGAAATACCACCTGATGGATCTCCGCTGGTTTGGGCAATTTGTGCACCGGGCACTTTACCCTGCAATGCAGCGCCAATATTTCCACTGCCCGTATTTTGCAGTTGTCTTGCGCCTACTGAGTTAACAGTATTACCAAGTTGCTTACGTGTTTGAGTAAGTGATGAGCCTATTACCACCACTTCATCCAACCCCAGCGCATCTGCTTTAAGACTGCTGTTGGCCGTTACGTCTGCTGTACCATTTATAGTAATGGACTGTTCTGAGCTTTTAAAACCCACACCAGAAAAAACAAGTGTATAGGTACCGTTTTTAAGTGTTGTAAGCAGCTGGTAAGTACCATCTGCATTTGTAAAAGTACCGGCAGCCATATTTTTTACTGTTACGGAAGCTGACGGAACTGCATTGCCTTTACCATCTGTAACCTTACCGCTAATTTTAACCTGTGCGGTGGCTGCAGCTGTAAAAAGCAACAGGGTAAAAAATAAACCGAAAAACTTTACAGCAGCCGGTTTTTTTTGTTTGTTGTAACTCATGTGTAGCATTTATAGGTGAATGAAACTGTTTATTAAATCTAAATGATGCATTTATTAAGAGTAAAAAAGAGGCCGCAAACATTTACATAATTAAGTATGTCCCAATATATTGAATGACACATTTAAAGCATATAGTTTGGTTATTAGTATTGAAGGTATTGAAATAATAAAACCCTGCAAAAAAATGCAAATATTTTTTATAAACACCGCAAAAAAATGCAATCTTATGGTAGAAGCTGCTTTTTTATGCCTGTAACAGTATATTTACAGTAATGTTTAAAAACCTACAACATCTTTTAGCTTCCTCTCAACGTAATGAGCGCATTATATTAGGCCTTATGAGCGGCACATCGCTTGACGGGCTTGACATGGCTTTGTGCAGTTTTACGGGCCACGGGCTGCAAACAAAAATTAAACTGCTGCAATTTGAAACCGTAGCTTTTGACGAAGATTTTAAATCCGAAATAAAATCCATTTTCAGTAAAAAAAATATTGACTTTGAAAAATTATGCCTGCTTAACCCCTGGGTGGCCCAGCAACATGCGGCAATAATAAATACTACGCTGCAAAAATGGAAAGTGGATAAAAATGATGTTGATATTATAGCAAGCCACGGGCAAACAGTTTATCATGCGCCTAAAAGTTTACATGGTCAACAAAAGTTTGGTAATGCTACTTTGCAAATTGGCGATGGAGACCATTTGGCTGTAGCTACCGGCATTACTGTGGTAAGTGATTTCAGACAAAAGCATATTGCCGCTGGCGGCGAGGGTGCGCCACTGGCTGTATATGGCGATTACTTAATTTTTGGTAAACAAGGCGAAGACAGGATTTTGCTAAACATTGGAGGTATTACAAACTTTACGTACCTGCCCGGCAGCATGAACAGCCATGAAATATTCAGTACCGATACAGGGCCTGGAAATACTATGATGGATGCTTTTATGCAACAACATTTTGCCGGTAAACATTTTGATGAAGACGCATTAATTGCCCAAAAAGGAACCGTGAATGATGCATTACTGTCGGCTTTAAAAAACCACACCTTTTTTAAACAAGGTTTTCCTAAAACCACCGGGCCAGAATTATTTAATCTGGAATATTTACAGTCTGCTCAGCAACAATCGGCAACAGGAAATGAAAGCATTGAAAACATTATGGCAACGCTGAATAAATTTAGTGCAGATACAATTACCGCTGCTTTACAAAAAATAATGGTAACTGAAAAAACTTATCATGTATATGCAAGCGGTGGCGGCATGCACAACCCGTTACTGATGCAGCAAATAAAAACAGCCTTGCCAAATATTACTTTTAATACTACAGCTGCGCTGCAAATTAACCCAGATGCCAAGGAAGCAGTATTATTTGCCGTGCTGGCCAACGAGTGTATTTGCGGCGAAGGAAATTATTTGCAAAAAAATATTGCCGGTATGCCTGCGGTTAGTATGGGTAAAATAAGCTTTGCAGATTAGTGAATCATTGCATTGTCTCAATGTAAACTTTAAAACGGTTTAATGCGGTATCTAAAAAAATACCTTTACTGCTCTCCAGCAATAACCCCCTGAAACGCTCCCATGGATACCATTTAAGTGTTTCAGTTTCGTTCCATACCACTTGCGTTTGGGTACTGTCTCCGCTTATAGGAAGCGCCAAAATACTCTCGTTCATTTCGGCACCATTCCATGCTTTAATGGTAAAATAAACGGCGCTGCTATCGCTGTGTTTATTATAAATCAGCAATTCCTTTTTATCATTAAAAAAAACACTGGTATCTGCGGCAGCATTACGTATATCAGCCCCAACAGAGGGATTAAAATAAGGGTACCATTTAAGCCAGTTAGTACTTACAGGCAGTGCTGCCATTACCTTTTGTTGTGGCTTGTTAATAACAACTGCCTTTACCGACTTTATGGTTGAGGGAAACAGCAACCCTATTAAAGTAAGCAACACAAAAAACACAAGCACACTTACACCAAACAATTTTACTAAACGCATAATTTTTACTCCCATTTAAAAACTTTAATAGCTACTGCATATACAATAACGCCCCATAATAATAAAATACCAATTTCATTTTTTACATCCCATAAATTTTGCCCCTCAAAAGCTACTGACCTCATTGCTGTGTTAAGATGAGTAAGCGGCATAGCCTTTGATATTGGCTGCAGCCATTTAGGAAAAGCTTCAATACTGAAAAAAGTACCGCCAATTAAAAACTGCGGCAAAGTAATAAGGTTTGCAAAAGGTGGAATGGTGCTGTCGTTTTTGGCAAGGCCGCTTACAATAAAGCCAAAACCCATAAATACCATCAACCCAATAAAACTCAACACCAGCATTTCTAAAAATGTTTGAAAGCCATTTACCAGTGTAAAATTGAAAAGGTAATGCCCCACCACAATTATTACCACCGCAGTAAGCATTTGAAAAATTACTCTTGACAGACCTTCGCCTAAAATAATGTAGGTACGTTGTATGGGGGTTGCAAAAAAACGTTTCAACACTAAGGTGTTTCTTAAACCAAAAAACATAAATGCCACGCCAAAAACGCCTGAGCTTAGTAATGAAAAGCCCAATTGCCCGGGCAGTATAAAATCAATAGTATTGTATTCACGTACTACGTTTACATCTCTTATATATTCAAAGTCGGCATCTGCGTACCTTGCTCTGTCTTTAAAACGCTGATCGCTTATTTTATTTGACAGCGCACTTAATATGGATTGTACCTGAGGCCATTTATCGCTGCTGGCTGTTGACGAACTTAAAGTGTAAGCATAAGCCGGGGTATCGGTTGGAAGTTTCGTTATTTTTAAAATACCTGCCAGCCTGCCTTTAACTATATCGGTTTTTAAAGCTGCACTGTCTTTATACTTCACAATTTTAAAACGGTTACTTGTTTTAATGGAATCGTATAAAACATTTGTTGTATCGCAACTTTTATCAATAGCAATTTTATAAACTGGTACGCCACCCCCATCGCCAATAAAACCAAAAACCAAAATAAAAATAAACGGAAATACAAAACTAAACACTACAGCGGAGGGGCTGCGGAAAATTGCCCTTAACCCTGCTTTGGTAATTGCCATCATGGCTTTAAACTGACTGTATTGCGGCATTGCTTTATTTTAATGCTGCAAAACTATCTGAAAAAAGCAGTTAAAAAAATTTTGAATTAAGCGTCACCTGTCGTAAGTTTGTGCGACAAATGGCATTTCATGAAAAAGAAAGCAACAAAATCAAAGCCAGCCAAATACTACAGTCCTGTTAGCAGCCGGGTGGAAGAGCCGGAAGGATTATATATTACCAGAAACACAAGGCCGTTACCCTCGTTAAAAGACTTTACTTATAGTGAATTTAAAAAAATTGCTGACAAAACACCTTTTACACAGACTGAATGGGCAGCTATTTTACATTTAAGCGAAAGGACTTTGCAACGTTATGCCAAAGACAACAGCACTTTTGCACCTATTAATGCTGAACGAGCATTATTAATTGCAAAGCTGATAAAAGAAGGCATACAAACTTTTGGAAATATTGAATTGTTTTATGGATGGATAAAACGCAACCCGTATATGCTGGAGGGCAATCTTTCTTTTGAATCGCTTACCAGCACCGAAGGTATACAACGGGTAATGACACAATTGGGCAGAATACAACACGGTTTATTTGCATGACAGTTTACCGGATAACTAACACACTTTATAAAGATGATATTTCCGGCATCGGTGCTAAAACGCATGGTGCCCGATGGAACAGAAAAGGTATTGCTGCACTGTATACTTCTGAGCATGTATCGCTTTGTGTGCTGGAAATGCTTGTAAATATAACTTTTGAAGAAAGCCAGCTAAAATATCACCTGCTGGAAATTGAAATACCGGATATTTTTGAACCAGCGGTTATTAATTTAAAAAAACTAAAAAATAATTGGGAAGATGATACTGAATATACCGGATTTATTGGGTCAGAATTTTTACACAACGGACAATCACTTTTTCTTAAAGTACCTTCGGCGGTAATAAAGAAAGAACATAATTTTATTATTAACCCACTGCACCCCGATTTTAAAAAGGTTAAAATAAAAAATGCTTTTGCATTTAAATTTGACCGCAGGCTTTTTACATTTTAACTGGATTAATGAACACGGTTTACCTTCTTCTTGGCAGCAACCAGCAACAGCCAATACAACAACTGCAACGGGCCCAAAAGCTGGTTGCAAAAAAAATTGGTGCTGTACAACGAATGTCTGCAGTTTATAAAACTGCAGCCTGGGGCAATACCCACCAGCCGGATTTTTTAAACCAGGTGCTTGTTGCAACAACAGCATTATCAGCCTTGCAAACTATAGAGGTTATTTTATTGCTTGAAAAAGAAATGGGCCGCATCCGCACCAAAAAAAATGCGCCACGCATTATTGATATTGATATTCTTTTTTTTAATAAAGATATTATTGATACTAAAAAATTGCAAGTGCCTCACCCACGCCTGCATGTACGCAATTTTGTGCTGGTGCCGCTTAACCAACTTTCGCCAAATTTTAAGCATCCAGCTTTACATAAAACTATCCATCAATTATTAAAAACATGCCCCGACAGTTTAACTGTGAATAAAATTTAGCGGTTGCAAAATGGTTTACATTTATTTTGCAGCCTTGTTTGCATAACTGCATAGAAATTTATGAAGTATAATTTTGTTACCATTGAGGGGAATATTGGCGCCGGAAAAACCACATTAGCACACTTACTAAGCAAACATTTTAATGCACGCCTTATTTTAGAAGAATTTGCAGACAATCCTTTTTTGCCTAAGTTTTACGAAAACCCCGGCCAGTATGCCTTTCCGCTGGAGCTTTTTTTTATGGCAGAGCGTTATAAGCAGTTAAAGGATTTACTGCAAACAAAAGATATGTTTCAAAACATTACCGTTTCTGATTACTTATTTACCAAATGCCTGCTGTTTGCCAAAGTAAATTTACCCGGCGAAGAATTCAGGCTTTATCAAAAACTTTTTGAAATAATTAATCCGCAAATTGTGCAGCCAGATATTTTAATTTATCTGCACAGCCCCGTTAACCGCCTGCAGGAAAATATTAAAAAACGTAACCGGCAGTATGAACAGGGTATACCAAACGACTATCTTTTTTCATTACAGGAAACATACACCCAGTACATTAAACAGCACAATGTAAAAACATTGTTTGTTGATACCAGCAATGCTGACTTTTTGGGCAACGACCTGCACTTAAAAACAATTATTGATGCATTGGATAAAGAGTATGATGATGGGCAGCATTATTTGAGTTTACCTTAAGCCCACCGTCCCCTGCTTGTCTCGGTTCATCGGAAAAAGGGGAAGTTTGAGCAGTTGCTACATTATTTTTTGTAACACCATTGATATAGAAGCTTAAAGAAGGTTGGCATACAAATTAGTGCAGCCCTTACCAAAGTGCGAAAAAAAACAGAACTTTACGGTAATGAGTTTTAACCTTAATAAAGAAGGCCTCTCCCCTTTAAAAGAAAAAGAATTTCGTTTGTACATTGTTTGCCGCTTTATATATATTATGGCGCTACGTATGGTGGGTACTGTTGTAGCTTATGAGTTATTTCAGCTAACCAAAAGCTCTTTTGCCATTGGGCTGGTTGGCTTATCAGAATTTATTCCGGTTTTTTCGTTAGCCTTATATGCAGGGCATGTAATTGACCGCAGCGAAAAAAGGACCATGCTTTTAAAAGGCATGCTAAGCTATGCAGGTTGTGTGGTGCTGCTTATTGTTTGCACACTGCCCCTGATGCAGCAAAAAATTAACCGGCACTGGCTGGAGTATTGCTTCTATGCTATTATTTTTCTCACTGGAATTATAAGAGCTTTTGCAGGCCCGGTTTCTCATGCTATTATTGCACAACTGGTGCCACGGAATATTTTACAATACGCCGCCAACATCAGTTCTTCCACATGGCTTGTTGCATCCATTACCGGCCATGCAAGTGCAGGCTTTTTAATTGCAGGTATTGGAGTAAATAATACGTTTATACTCATACTGGTTTATATTTTAACTGCCGCTTTTCTGCTGTCGTTTATTAAACGCAAACCTGTATTGGTTACTAAAAAAACTGATGACACCTGGAAGAGTGTAAAACAGGGGCTGCATTTTGTTTGGCACAATAAAATTATGCTGGGTGCTATTTCGCTTGATTTATTTGCGGTACTGTTTGGTGGCACGGTTGCATTAATACCAGAGTTTTCATCCACCATTTTAAAAACCGGGCCCATTGGTTTTGGCTGGCTTAATGCCGCTACCGATATTGGTTCCATAACAATAATTATTTTGCTCACCATCTTCCCCATGCGGCAAAGCCAGGGCCGTAAAATGATGCTGGCTGTTGCCGGCTTTGGTTTGTGTATTATAGTGTTTGGCCTTTCATCAGTATATGCAATTTCATTTATTGCTTTACTGTGCAGCGGCGTGTGCGATGGTATAAGCGTTATGGTACGTAGTACAATTTTACAGTTAACTACACCAGATGAAATGCGTGGGCGTGTAAGCAGTGTAAACAGTATGTTTATTAACAGTAGTAACGAGCTGGGTCAGTTTGAAAGCGGTTTTGCCCGGCAAGGTTTGGGCCTTGTGCCGTCTGTAATTTTTGGCGGTTGTATGACGTTGCTGGTGGTAATTGTTACATGGTTTAAAGCACCGGCTTTGCGTAAAATGCAATATTGATTTTTAACGCAGCAGCAGCACACTTCCTTTAATGTCAGGATAGCCATTTGAAAACTGCACCACATACACATAAGTGCCTGCGGGCAATGGCTGCCCTTTAAAAGTACCATCCCAGTTTACTATGCAACCCTGGCAATAAAACATCTGTTGCCCATAGCGGTTATACACACTTACTTTGGCGTTAAGTGAAGCATCTAAAAAAGGAATACGCCAGTTATCATTCTTACCATCTTTACCGGGCGTAAATACATTGGGCACAAAAATGCCTTTAATCACTTTAATAAAAGCTGTATCAAAATCATAACAACCAAATGGTGATGCTGCCTGCAACACATAGGTAATATCCGCAGGTGGCTCCGCTTGCGGATTTAGCACGGCGGCATCACTTAAATAACTTGGCGGCTGCCAGTTAATGATAGCATTATTGCCGGTTACTGTGCCATTGAGTGTAATTGGCGTACCAATAATATAAATTCTGTTACCACCTGCATCTGCCACTGGTTTTGGCTGTATGTTAATTGCTACGTAGTTTGATGCAATACGGCAGGCGGTATTGGCAGCAACATTACTTTCAGTTGCGGTAAAACGATACCAGTATGCGCCTGGCATTACCGGTGCAGCAGCATAATTTAAAGATGTTGCCCCTGCCACATCCTGCCAGGTGGTGCCACTGTCTTTACTTAACTGCCATTGATACACCGGCGAGGTGTATATGCCATTAACGCTGCCTGTTACATTGTAAATACCCGACAGCCCTTCGCAAACATTTACCGTATCGCCATTATTACCATTTATGTTTGATGTAAGCCTTATGGAACTACAGGGACGAAAAGTGATATCATCCATTGCAATATCGTTACCTAACCCACCAGGGGCATTGTTACGCATGCGCAACACAATAACAGGGTTGTTTACAGGCGTGGTAAAAAAGAAGCCATACTGCCGCCACAGTGGCGAAAATGTTTCTGGAATATCTCCGGTATTATATTGCTGTAAAACAGTGCCACTTTCTGTTTCAATAGTAAAAGTAATATTAGGCTTAATGCCGCTGCGGTTTAAAATATTTAATACCCATGCCGCAAACTCGTAAGTAATGTTGGGGCATAAATTTGTAACCCTTGTTACTATAAAATCTCCCGGAGCATAACTGGCATTTACCAATAAAAAAGCCCCATTGCCGGTATGATCTGCAGTTACAGAATGCCAGGTGTTACCAAAACAGTTTAAGCTTTGGCGGGTAATGGTATAAAAACCATCGTTGGGACACTGGCCGCCTGCAAAATTGTAGGAACTGGTGGGTGTATAACCCGTATTGCCACCGAAGCCAGTACCAAAATCTATGTTTACAACAGGGTCGCCCAAGCTGCCGGTGCATAACTGCGCCTGTGTTTTTACACAAATAACACAAAGTAATGCTGCAACAAAAAACGGCGGTATAATTTTTGAAAAATTCATAAAGGATAAGTGCAAGCAATAAAAAATAAAGTTACTGCTATTTGGCCAGTAACTTTTCCAGCACAAAATAAACTGCCGGGCAAAAAGTTGAATTCTTTAAAGTAAGCGGTTGCCGTTTTAGCATCACATCTTCATCTGTGTAAGGAAAACGGGCACAGTCGCCGGGCCGCACTTCATATATGCTGCAATAATTATCGGCACCTAAAAATGAACAGGGTCTACTTTTCAAAACATAGTCGCCTTCATTATCTACATACAAATAAGTATCAATAAACGCCCCTTCTTTCATGCCCAGGTGTTTGCTGATGCGTTTTATATCCGGCGTTTTAAAACGCGGCGAATAGTTTTTGCAGCAGGCGGCACATTGCAGGCAATCTATTTTTTCAAAAGCTTCTTCATGCAATTCGGGCAGCACTTTCAGTACTTTATTTTTATCGGCACGGTGCAGCAATTGTTTGTATTGCTTTTGATGATCGGCCGATTTTTTTTGCCAGTTATGCAACAGGTCTTCACTCATAATACAAATATACTGGCAGCTGTGAAATAATACGGCCAAAGACTACACATATTAACACGGATGAATGCAATACACTGTTTTTTCAAATCAATAATAATTTATGTGCAAGTGGCAATTATTTTCTGTTTTAAATGAATTACGCTATTTTACAAATAAAAAACGATGCAAACTGTAATTGTCCCCCTCGATTTTTCGCAAACTTCATTAAACGCAGCACACTACGCCTTTAACATGTATAAAAACAGGGCCGATGTTAATCTGGTACTTTATCATTTTTATAAAGACGGCGACGATGCTGCTGCCGAAAAAAATTATTTAGAAAATTTAAAAAAAGAGTTTGCAGTTTCATCAACCACAACAGAAACTGTAATAGAATCGGGAGATAATTTTATTGACAGCCTTGCCGCTTATGCTCATATAAAAGCCGCATTTATGATTATAATGGGGCTTACTGGCAAAACCCCGCTGGAGCAGCGTTTTTCCGGCTCCAACACCTTAAAAATTACCGAGAAGAATGTATGTCCGGTTTTAATTGTACCCGAAGCAGCCAGTTTTTCAGCTGTAAAAAATGTACTGATAACATCAGAGATGAAATATGTGGAAGAAACACCTACCCTGCTGGCGGTAAAAAATGTATTGCAGCATTTTAAACCGTCGCTGCATATTTTAAATGTAGATGAAAGCCACTACGTTTCGCTCACAACCGACTTTAAGCAAGAAAGGGATAAAATGGAAGCCTTGCTGGCAGAGTTTACACCCGAATTTTATTTTATGCGCCTGCACGACTTTCATGAAGCAGTAAACATGTTTACTCAGGATAAAAACATTGACATTATAATTATTGCCCCTAAATACCACAGTTTTTTTGAAAAACTGTTTAAAACGCAGCACACAAAAAAAATGATTTACCAGAGCAAAGTGCCGGTGCTGGCCGTGTACGAATAAAATTTGCAGACTGTAAAGAATGTAAGGTTGCGCTTGTTAAAACTGCTTGTTTTTGTTTAAA
>JAGVCC010000161.1 GCA_020059395.1 Chitinophagales bacterium
GATGAAAGCTGCCCTTTTATGCATGCTGATAATGAAACACTGTATTTTAACAGCAACGGCCACAAAGGTTATGGCAGCACCGATTTATTTTTTGCAAAAAAAGTAAGCGACAGCAGCTGGCAAATGGCAGAAAACTTAGGCTACCCTATTAACACTATTGATGACGAAGGAAGTTTAATTGTGGCAGCTGATGCAAAAACTGCTTACTATGCCAGCGACCGCAGCGATACAAGAGGCGGTCTGGATATTTATACTTTTCAGTTAAGGGAAGATGTGCGGCCATTAAAAACATTGTGGGTTAAAGGAAAAGTGTTTGATAAAAAAACCAAGCTGGTTTGCCATCGTCCGTTGAATTAACAGATTTAAAAAGTCGCAGGCTTTTAAGCAAATTGCAAACCGATGAAGAAGGCAATTACTTAACCACCTTACCTGTAGGAAAAGATTATGCATTTAATGTAAACCGTAAAGGCTATTTATTTTATTCTGATAATTTTTCGTTAACTGCAAATACCGATTCCATTTTTAATAAAGACATTCCGCTGCAGCCAATAGAAACAGGTGCTGTAATTATTTTAAAAAATATTTTTTTCGATACTAAAAAATTTGTGTTAAAGCCTGAATCCATTACAGAACTGGATAAGGTAGTGATATTGCTCAATGATAACCCAAAACTTAAAATTCAAATTATCGGCCACACAGATAATGTTGGTTTGGTTAAAGATAATTTACTGCTTAGTAACAACCGGGCAAAAGCGGTAGTTGGTTATTTACTGCAAAAAGGCGTTGCTGCAACAAGGGTCACCGCTAGAGGATTTGGCAGCACCAAACCTGTAGCCGATAATAAAACAGCAATTGGAAAAGCACAAAACAGAAGAACGGAATTGAGTGTAATCAGCAATTAAATTAACCTTATAGTGAGTAGTATTATTATTTCATTTTATCGCAGGTAACATACACAGCGTCATACATACCTACGGTGATACTTTTACTATATGTACCAGCACCTGAGTATTGATTAAAAATGTAAAAGTCCTGGTAAAAGCAATGGCCTGTGCTGGTTTTTTTACAAAAAGCCACATACTGCTGATTGTACGACTTACGAACAGGCAGCCCATAATTATCTTTAATAATGGTAGTGCCACTACCTCCGTCAGCATAAAGTTTTATTACAGTTACATCATTACCCCAATAACTTAAAGCAGTTTTGTAGGCCGTTTTAATGCCATCAGCACTGTGGCTACTGTTAACAGGGTTTGACCTTGCTGCCCAAACCAGCGGCATAGGTTGCGCCTTTATAATTACCCACGCCGCAGCATCATTTATTTTAGATTTTTTTGCCAAAAGAGCAGGCACATCGCTATTTGAAAAGTTTAACGTAAACTCATTGGTAATTGTTGGCCATGTTTTTTCATCAGTTCTTTTTCCCCATACATCAGTTTGAGGATAAGTAAATTTAATTTTTATTGTATAAACACCTTCGGTGGAAAAAGTATATTGATCTACCCAGTTAATTAATGATGCACCACTGCTGCCACCGGTAAAATCATCCAGTGGTTTCAAAACAGTTTGCACATTATCGGGGTTAGGCAGTATGTCAAAATTGAAATAATTTTTTTCCAAAAACTCATCTGCAACAAAACAGGTTGTCCATACTTGGCTGTTTGATTTTATCATTTCACCGCCTTTCCACAATTCTGTTATATAATACAGAAAATTATAGGGCCTTTTTTTAACCGCATCTTTTTCAGGTATTTTAAAATAGTTTTTTAGCGTGCCTTCATTCAATACCAATTTGCCGTAGATTGTTTGGTTGCTTTTAAAAAAATCAGCTGCATTCTTAGCCGCAACAACATTAGCCTCTGTTGAAAAATAGATTGCGCCATCCTTACTATTAGTATATTTATTTTCGTTTACAACTGGCTGGCTGTTTTTATTTTCATTAACGGGCGGGTTTGTTACAACAGTTTTATTTTCTATTGGCACTAGTTTTTCTTCTTTATTATCTTTTGCTTTTTGTTCTACTTTGTTTTTAGCTTTGTGCAGCATGTTGCTGATTTGTGCATTGGTGCTTACACAAACAGTAAATAACAACAAATGGAAAATACTTTTTTTCATACTAATTTATTTTATCCTATAAAAATTTAAAGTGCCGTGCATAAAATGTTCTATAATTTCGGGCCAATCATCTACAATAATCTCTACAGTATAGGTTGAATAATTTGTTGGTGGAGTGTTTCATTGAGGCCAAAAGTTCACAATCCTCCTACCATTTTTAAAGCGCTCAAATACAGCGATGATTATTCTCCAGCTTTCATTACTGCTCTTTTGGAGTAGATTTTTTACAGGCAAATTCGCTCATATCAATCTCTATTTCTTTAAAACCATCAAACCAATGCAGTGGCAATAAATTCCAAATGGCCTTTCTCGTTCTTACTGCCATTTTTTTAAAACTTATTCTTCTACGCACAACAACTTTTGTGATGGCGCTTGTGGAAACTACCGGGTTTTCATTTTCAAAAAATAAGCTGCCGATGTAGTGTAACTGTGTATGTTTTTCCATTTTAAAAATTTAAAATGCCAATATTTCAGCGGGTGGTGCTAAGCATCAGCAGCATTATATGTTGGCGGCATTGTGATAAATATGATTGTGCCTAAAAAAAAACAATGACTTTTTAGTAGGGTTATAGTCTTTACTGTGAAGGATAAGTGGAATTTGCACTTTAGTGCAGTGTGATGTTTAAACCGCTTACAAACTGATAAGCGGCTTTACTTTTTACTTTACTATTGCGAAACAAAAATATTGTTTGAATTATGGCGCCTAATACCGCAAAAAGGTGAATTATAAAAAATACCGTAAAAGGGTGGTTTATCTATTAAGCGTAGCTGGTAAACATTTTTTTTGTACTTTTCTGTTAAAGCAACCAGCCAACAACCGTATGCACAGGTATCTATTTTTACTTACTGTCTTTGTTATTACAGCTAGTACCATTATTGGTCAGCACAACAATGTGGTATATTTTGAAAATATAAATACTGAAAAAGGGCTTTCGCAAAACAGTGTTTATGCTATTGCAGAAGACAACTTTGGTTACATGTGGTTTGCCACACAAGACGGATTGAACCGTTACAATGGCAAAGAAATGGTTACTTATTATGCAAGGCAAGGCAAAAGCAACGCATTAAATTCAGGATATATCAGGTGCCTGCTTTTTGAAAAAACTGAAAATATTTTATGGGTGGGCACCACCGAAGGTTTATTTGCATACCATACCATACAAGATACTTTTTATTCAATTGCCAATTTGCTGGAGCCTGCAAAAAAATGGCATTTACACAGCCGGAGTATAAAAGAAATTTTTAGTGGCGTTAACAACAGTATTTGGGTGGCTACAGAAAGCGATGGTTTGTTTGAACTGTCTGCAAAAAGACAAACTGTTTTTCAACATCCGTATGCTGCAAACAGCACAGAGCCATTAATAAAAATACACAACATAAATGGTAACAGTATTGCTGCCAGCACCACTTCATTATTTTTATTTAACAGCAAAAAAAATACGTTTGAAACAATACGGCAGCTGCAAAATAAAAAATTTGAAAATATACATTGCCTGCTTTCTAATAAAAATAAATTATACATTGGTACAGATTATAATGGCCTTTACATAATTACAAATTTGTTCAGCACTAAACCTGAAATAAAAAATTACAACACAGCCGTACCCGGCATTGGCGCCATGGCAATTGATAAAAAACAACACCTATGGTTGGGTACAAGAGGTGCCGGAATTGAAATACTTGATGACAGCCTTAAACTGCTTGCTAAAAACAGCACACCGGGGCAGCTGAATGCGCTGCAGTCCAATTTCATTTTATCAATTTATGTTGACAGGCAAGGGCTAAATTGGGTGGGACAAAGCGCTGGTGGCGTTGGCAAATACGATGAACTGTTGCAGCAATTTAACTACACCAATATACGGGATAAAAATTCAAAAACATTAAATGACAATATGGTGTTTGCCATAAATAAATATGATGAACACACTTTTTATTATGGCACTTTAACAGCAGGCCTTGTTAAGCATGATATTAAAAGTAATCAGCTAACCTCTTATGCTGTAACAAACGCAACCAATGTGGCAGATAATGCAGTGTATAATATTGCCACTGGTAATAAAAATGATTTATGGATAGCCAATTATGCAGGACTGCTAAATTTTAACTGTGCCACAAATTTGTTTACGCCATATATAAACAGCAGTATTAAAAACAGTCAGGCAATTTTACATGTACACAAAATAAAAAACACCGATAGCCTGCTTGTATCTGGCGACAATGGCACTTCTTTTTTTTCGTTAACATCTAAAAGCTTTACACCGCTTAAGCAAAATGGCAGTTTAAATTTTGCTACCAATGTTATAGTAAGGCATAGTGTAGAAAATGAATTATCTAAAAATGAATTATGGCTGGGCACTTCTGGCGAAGCTTTGGTTAAATACAATTACAGTACTGGCGAGTATAGCACTTATCCTGATATACGGAATATCAGCCGTAATGTTCGGTACATCTTACAACATCAGGGCAAGTTGCTGTTAGCAACAGATAATGGCATTATTGTATTTAACCCTGTTACAAACCACATAGTGCAGCATGTTAAACTGTTAAATAACTACAGTAATGTATGCTATGCCATATTACCTTTTAATAATGAATACTGGGTAAGTACCAATAACGGATTATACAAATGCAGTAATAATTTTAATGAAATTAAAAACTACAATATCAACAACGGCGTGCCCTTTTTAGAATTTAATACATCCAGCACCTGGCAACAAAAAGATGGAAAACTTTTTTTTGGTGGTGTGGGTGGCATTGTAAACTTTTACCCGGATAAAATAATAAATAACCCGTTTTGTCCAACTCCGTTAATTACACATTTACTTATAACAAACAAGCAAAACCATCAAATACCTTTAACAGGCCAGTCCGAAATAGCCTTACATTACAAGGAGAATTTTTTATCTATTCATTTTGTTTCACTAAATCACAGCAGCCCTGACAAGGTTACTTACTACTATAAAATGGAAGGTGTGGATGCTGACTGGAAGAGCAATGGCAATTTAAATTTTGCCACCTATACACAACTAAACCCAGGCAGCTATACTTTTTTTGTAAAGTGTAAAAACAGCGATGGTGCCGGCAGCATAACAAGCGCTACATTAAAAATTATAATTGCGCCGCCCTTCTGGGGTACCGTTTGGTTTAAAAGTTTAATGCTGGCATTGCTGCTGGCAATAATTTACTTTATTTACCTTAACCGAATTAAAAAAATTAAAAGGCAGAATGAAAATAAGCAAAAAGCACTAGAGCTTAAAAACGAAGAGCAGGCTAAATCTTTTAATGCCATACTAAAGGGGCAGGAAGAAGAAAGAAGCAGGATTGCCAAAGACCTGCACGACGGATTAGGCGGCCTTTTATCCGGCACCAAACTTTCCCTCTCAAATTTAAAAGATGTGTTACCCCTAAACATTGAGCTGAATGAAAAATTTAATAAAAGCATTGGCCAAATAGATACCAGCATAAGCGAACTGCGTAAAATTGCACACAACCTAATGCCTGAGGCGCTTGAAAAATTTGGGCTGGAAAACGTAATTAAAGATTATTGTAACACACTCCAAATATCAAGCGGCATTCCTATTTATTTTGAAGCACTGGGCCTGCAACGAAGGTTAAGCAATACCGTTAGTTTATACATTTACCGTATTATACAGGAGCTGGTAAACAATGCGGTTAAATATTCAAAAGCTAAAAGCATAAACGCACAACTTACAATAACTGAGAATAAAATTTTTATAACTGTAGAAGACGATGGCATTGGTTTTGAAAAAAACAAACTTTACAATACTGAAGGGCTTGGATTTAAAAGCATTCAACAGCGTACAGAATTTTTAAAGGGAAAAATTGAAGTAGACACTACATTACATAAAGGCACCTCAATTAATATTGAACTATATGGATAATAAAATAAGCGTTTTTATTGTTGACGATCACCCTTTAATAGTAGAAGGATTGTCAAACGCCATACAAAATATGCATAACATAACACTTGCTGGTTATGCAAAAACAGCAGCGGAATGCTTGCAGTACTTTATTAACCATCATGCGGATTTAATTTTAATGGATATTAATTTGCCCGATATTAAAGGAACAGAACTCTGCAAACTGATAAAGGCAAAAAAACCAGCCGTTAATATAATAGCACTCAGTAACATAACTGATGGCAATTACATAAATGCTATTATTGAAAATGGCGCAAGCGGCTATTTATTAAAAAATTCTGACAAAACAGAAATTGAAGCTGCCATAAACGAAGTAATTAAAGGAAACCTTTATCTTAATAGTGAAGTAAACAGCATTTATCAGGCAGCCAAGCAACGCCAAAATAGCCTGCCCACATTAACCAAAAGAGAAAAACAAATATTGCAGCTTATTACCACTGGTTTAACCAACAGCCAAATAGCTGAACAGCTTTTTATTAGCATAGACACTGTTGATACACACCGTAAAAATTTGCACACGAAGTTACATGTAAAAAATACGGCACAACTTATAAGCACTGCTATAGAAAACCAGTTAATATCGGAATTTTAAAAAGGGTTATTTACTTTTACCGGCAAATTAATATGCCGTTATAATGAACAACGATCTGTTATACCAAATTGCCCTTACCCTTGTACCTAATATTGGAGATGTACACGCCAAAACATTGGTAAACATTTTTGGCGATGCACAAAGTATTTTTAAAGCAAAGAAAAAAGAACTGGAAGCCATTGAAGGCATTGGCACCGTAAGAGCCAACAGTATTAAAGCATTTGCAGATTTTACCAGCAGCGAAGAAGAAGTAAAGTTTATAGAAAAATATAAAATCACCCCGCTGTTTTTAACAGATAAAAATTATCCGAAGCGTTTATTAAACTGTTACGATAGTCCGCCACTATTATATTACCGTGGTAATGCAGATTTAAACACTTCAAAAATTGTTTCAGTGGTGGGCACCAGAAACTGCAGTGATTATGGTAAAGCTGTATGCGAAAAATTGGTTGAAGGATTAGCAGCACTAAATATACTCGTGCTTAGCGGCCTTGCTTTTGGTATTGATACCATCAGCCACAAAGCAGCCTTAAAAAATAATTTACAAACAGTAGGCGCACTGGCGCATGGGTTAGACAGAATTTACCCTTCTCAAAATAAAACCCTTGCTAAACAAATGACAGAACAGGGCGGACTGCTCACCCATTTTATGAGCAACACACTCCCCGACCGGCAAAACTTTCCCAAACGCAACCGCTTGGTGGCAGGCATGTGCGATGCATTGGTGGTAATAGAAAGCGGCATTAAAGGCGGCTCATTAATTACCGCAGAACTGGCCAACAGCTACAACAAAGATGTGTTTGCCATACCCGGCCGCACCACCGACAGCAAAAGCGAAGGCTGCAACTATTTAATAAAGGCCAACAAAGCAGCTTTAATAAATAATGCAGCTGATTTACTGGAAAACATGTGCTGGAATGAAACTAAATCATCACCCAAAAAACAACGAGCGTTGTTTATTGAACTGACAGCCGATGAAAAAATAATTTTAGATATACTGCAACAAAAAGAAAGCACCCAAATTGATGAACTGTATTTTAAAAGCGGCCTCAGCAGCAGCGCTGCTGCCAGTGCATTGCTAATGCTTGAAATGCAGAATGTGGTTATTTCTTTACCAGGCAAGATTTATAAATTGGCTTAATACAAAACTGTTGTTTCCCCACTCTTTGCATAAATTTTAAAAAAAAACATACTCTTTTTAAGTCCCCTTTAGGGGATTTAGGGGTTTTCTTTTACCTTTGCCTATGGCAATAAGAAATTACTCCGAAAACAAATCTGCAAAATTTTTTGGTGAAGGCTTAACTTTTGATGATGTACTGCTGCAGCCAGCATACTCACAAATTCTTCCACGAGATGTAGATATTAAAACCCAGCTTACAAAAACAATTACCCTGCATGTGCCTTTATTAAGCGCTGCCATGGATACTGTAACCGAAGCGGCACTGGCAATTGCCCTTGCACGTGAGGGCGGCCTGGGTATACTGCATAAAAACATGAGTATTGAGCAACAGGCGGCGCAAGTGAGAAAAGTAAAAAGAAGTGAGAATGGCTTAATAAGCGACCCTGTTACACTTACACCAGACGCCACCATAGGCGAAGCACTACGCATAATGAGGGAAAATAAAATTGGCGGTATTCCCATTGTGGATGCACAACATAAATTAGTGGGCATACTCACCAACCGGGATCTTCGTTTTGAAACCGACTACAAGGCCAAAGTAAGCACGGCCATGACAAAAGAAAATTTGTTTACCGCTCCCGAAGGCACCGACCTTAA
>JAGVCC010000058.1 GCA_020059395.1 Chitinophagales bacterium
AATTACTGCCAGCCGGTTATCAAACCCAACAGGGTTATTGTCACCATCAAATGCTTTGTAAGTATTGAGTGCTTTAATTATTAACGATTCGGGGCGTTGTGCTTCCAGTCCCGGCAGTTCATCAAAACTGTTTTTACTGTCCACAGTTTCGGCAATAAGCATTTTTAGCCCGCCAATAATGGGTGTAAGTATTGGACCAGCTACGTTTATAAGATTAATGAGTGTGTTTAAAAAAATATCTGTTCTTTCACTTAACAATGAAGTACCCCTTGCAGTGGCGGCTACTCTTACAAAACGGCCTACTTTAATTTGCTTTTTTTCAGCGAGGGTACAGGCTTTCTCAATAAGTGCTACATCATTGTCACGCTTTTCTTCTTTAAACAAATCTATGCTTTGCTGTAAAAAACCTGTGTTACATTCACAAAAACGCATTAGCAGCTCTCCTACTATTCCGCCGCGGCTGTGCGTAATAATATCGTAGGTAGTGTTTGCTGGCAAAGCTTCTATAAGGTTGTAAACATTTTGAATGGGCCCTACTGTAAGTGTACGATGATCGAACCCTAAAATATTATTGCCGTAAGCATTTACAATGTCGCCCCAAACGGCACTGTCTTTCAGCTCGTAAAAAGCGCCATAGGTTGAAGAGGAAGTACCATGAATAAACAGCAGTGTGTTTTTTCCGGTATCTTTTTTTACATCGGGGGCTTTAAACCTGTTTAGCTTAAAAGCCGGAGTAATTGTAAAAAGGCCTTCGGCTACTTTACCTGCGGTGTCTTTTAAACCCCTTGTTTCAATTTTTTCTGCAACAGCTTTAATACCTTCCTTCACTTCCTTTTTTACAAACTTGCGCAGCAGTTTTAATGCAATATCTCCAACAAGACTACGGGATGCATCATCAGAAGTAAGCGAACCAGGCAATACCGGCGCATCAGCCAATGACCGTGACTGCGCTTTTAGTTCAGGAAAAACTTCTTTAAGATTATTACTGTTTCCAAACCATGTGGTACCATCAGAAAAAACTATTTCAACATACCGGTCATCTTCAATAGTCATGTTTGTAAGTTCAGCTGCCGCACGGCTCTGGCTAAGCTCATAAACTTCTTCCAGTTTAAAAAAATCTGCGGTACTGTCATTGCTAACTGGTGCGGTTTGTTTAACACCATAAAGGCGTATGTTGGTTGACATAGTGCTTTTGTTTAAAAGTAAATAAGGTTATTACTGTATACGGTTTTAAAGGGCAGCGGTTAGCAGCAAGCTTTGTGCAGCAGATTTTTTATATGCCTGAAGGAAAAATTTATTGGGTACTGCAAAAAAGCAGTATTACAATAAAGAAATGACAATAAAACTATACACAAAACGGCACATTTGCAACAGTTTTTTCACGGTATTTTATAAAGCTGCTATTACACCGCAGTAATAAACAAAAAACACCGGCTTGTAAATGAAAAAACTTACAGTACTATGTTGCACCTTATTTACTATTAATAACATAACCTGTAAACACCTTCAGGTTTTACAAAAACATATCTTGAATAAGTATTAAAGTATGGTTATAAGTTTTTAAAGTACGTCTTTATCCATCATGATTTACCCCGGAAAATGTTTTAAAAAAATGGCCGGATAGGGATATATTTACGGCGCTTAGAAAAAACATAATACAACAGCATGAGTAATACGGAAATTGAACGGCTATCTACCTCACACAATAATAAAAACTGGAAGAAATGGGGGCCTTATTTGTCAGAAAGGCAATGGGCAACTGTACGTGAAGATTACAGCATACAGGGCAATGCCTGGAATTACATCAACCACGACCTTGCCCGCAGTTATACCTACCGCTGGGGCGAAGAAGGCATTGCAGGGTTTTGCGATGCAGACCAGGTGCTTTGCCTGGCACCTGTTTTTTGGAATGGAAAAGACAGTATTTTAAAAGAGCGGCTTTTCGGACTTACTAATAATGAGGGTAATCATGGTGAAGACGTAAAAGAAATTTATTTTCATGTAACCTCATCTCCCACGCACACTTACTGTAAGTTTTTATATAAGTATCCGCAGCAGGCATATCCTTACGAAGATTTGGTAAAACAAAATCAAATTGACAGATTAAGCCCGGAGTATGAACTGACAGACACTGATATGTTTGCCAACAACCAGTATTTTGACTGCTGCATAGAATATGCAAAAAATGAAATTAACGATATACTGATGAGTATAACGGTGCATAACCGTGCCACAACAGCCGCCGAAATACATGTACTGCCACATGTTTGGTTTAGAAATTTTTGGAAACATAATCCCCGTTTTAAAAAACCGGAAATAACATCAATAAGTGAAAACAGCCTACTCACTTTTTCTGAACGAAACGGCGATTACTTTTTTTATCACGAGGATGGCGAACAACTTTTTTGTGATAATGAAACAAATGATGTAAGGCTTTATAACCGACCAAACGAAGCAGCGTTTGTAAAGGATGGCATTAACAATTATGTGGTAAATAAATCGGCAACAATAAA
>JAGVCC010000052.1 GCA_020059395.1 Chitinophagales bacterium
TTAAACGACGGTGGCAAAGTACAGTTGCGTACCATGTTTATAAAACATTATGGCACCACCTGTGTGTTTAAAGTGGAGTTTACCAATCTGGGGCAAAAGCCTGTAAAAGAAACGGTGCAGCTTATTAATAAAGATGGTATTTACACACACTGGGCATCGGACTTAAGATTGAATGTAAATGAAGTGGCCACTTATGAAATGGAAAAAAGAGAATGTGCTTTAACACTTGGAAAGAAAAAACAAAAGAATATTGCCAAATGTGCCGAGTGCAAACCCACCATTAAGTTTTTGAAAAAAAATTAAATTGTATACCTTATGTAAAAGTGGTTTTTCTTCGTAATAATAAGCCTCCCTTAGCGGGAGGTTTTTTTATGCAGCCAAATTGCGGTTGTATTTATTGCGGTAATCAACAGGCGAAAGGCCGGTTATTTTTTTAAACAGTTCCCTGAAGGCTTTTATATCATTATACCCTACTTCAAACATTACTTCGTTTACAGTTTTTCTGCCGGTTTCCAGTTGTTTTTTTGCCGCTTCAATTTTTACACGCTGCATATATTCCACTATGGAATTGTTGGTAGCTTTTTTAAAGCGCCTTTCAAAAGTGCGGCGGCCAATAGCAAATTTTTCACACAGCTCATCAACCGAAATTTTACTGGCGTAATGTGCTTCAATATATTCCTGCACTTTTTTTATTTCATCATCTTCATGAATTTTTTGTCCTTTAAAAATAGTAAAAGGCGATTGAGAAGTACGGTCAATATCCAGCACAAAAAATTTAGACGCAAGAATAGCCAGTTCCCTGTTGGTATATTTTTCTACCAGGTGCAATAATAAATTCCAGTAAGAGTTGGCACCGCCGCTGGTGTACAAACCATTTTGCTCTGTTACAATTTTATTATCTACCAAATTCACAGCAGGAAACATAGTACGGAATTCATTAGCAAATAACCAGTGGGTACTGCATTTTTTACCATCCAGCAAACCGGTGGCTGCTAAAATAAAAGCACCCAAACAAAGGCTGGCCACTTCTGCACCGTTTTTATATTGTTGTGTTATCCACGGCAAAAAGTCTTTATTCAGTTTTACCGCATTTTCTAAATTACCGCTTACAGCAGGTACAATAATTAAATCGGGTTTACGGGCTGTTTTTAAAATGGTATCCGCATGTATGGTAAATATGCCGTCGGCCACTTTTACTTCTTTAGTAAGCCCGACTAATTGTACATTAAACAAAGCCTGCTGTCCCTGGCTTTTTAAAAATTCATTAACAGCAGTAAACATGTAGCGTGGGTCGGCCACTGCTTCCACCACTGCAGTTTCAGGAACAAGTATGGCTATATTTTTCATGCGTATAAATTGAGTGGTAAAGATAAAGATTGCTGTTGTCGCAAACAACCCTTTACATTGTCGTAATAGCACAGTGCAAAACTGTAAATACGTAATTAGGTTTGTGTAAATAAATCAATAACGGATAATGACGCAGATAAATGCCTACTTAAATTTTAATGGCTTTACAAAAGAAGCCATGACGTTTTATAAAGAATGCTTGGGTGGAGAACTGGTGATGCAGAAAATTGCAGAATCACCCATGGCGGCGCAAATGCCCAGCGAAATGGGAGCAAAAATTTTGCACAGCAGTTTAATAAACAAGGGTATTGTCTTAATGGCATCAGATTGTATGGGTGCTGCGGTAAACATGGGCAACAATATTGCATTGTGTGTTAACTGCAGCAGCGAAGAAGAAATCAACATTTTTTTTACCCATTTATCTGCCGGCGGAAAAATTAATGAGCCCTTGCAACAATCCTTTTGGGGCGCTACCTTTGGAAGCCTTACTGATAAGTTCGGGATAGACTGGATGTTTAACCACACAAAAAATTAAAAAATGTCATTTCAGGCTTATTTAGATAACATAAAAGCAAAAACGGGCAAATCTCCTGATGATTTTAAAAAGCTTGCTGAGACAAAAGGCTTTTTGCAGAAAGGAAAATTAAATCCGGCTATTAAAGCCACAGAAATAACGGACTGGCTTAAAAAGGATTTTGATTTAGGGCATGGCCATGCAATGGCCATATATGCCTTGTTTAAAGGAAAAACAAGTTAATTTATATAAATTATGAGCGCAGAAAAAACAGTATTAACAGCATCAGTATCTATTAATGCCCCAATAGAAAAAGTATGGAAATGCTGGAATACACCCGAAGATATTATGCAGTGGAACCAGGCAAGCCCCGACTGGCATTGTCCGGCATCTGTAGTTGATTTACGCATTGGTGGAAAATTTACGGACACCATGGCTGCAAAAGACGGCAGTTTTAGTTTTGATTTTTGGGGTACCTACGACGATATTATTGAAAACGAACTGCTAATGGTAACATTGGGGGATGGCCGCAAATGGAAAACCACTTTTGCAAGTATTGGTGATGTAACCGAGGTAGTGGAAAGTTTTGAAGCGGAAGACCAAAACCCTTTGGAAATGCAGCAGGCAGGCTGGCAGGCCATACTAAACAGTTTTAAAGCACACTGCGAAAAAATATAACAATGGAAAAAATTAAATTTGAAACAACCATTAATGCACCTGTTGAAAAAGTATACAGTATTATGCTGGCAGATGCTACTTACCGGCAATGGACGGCGGAGTTTAATCCATCTTCTTTTTATGAAGGCAAATGGGAGACGGGTGAAAAAATGCTTTTTGTAGGCATAAGTAAAGAAGGAAAAAAAGAAGGCATGGTAAGCCGTATTAAAGAAGTTGCAGCCAATAAATATGTAGGTATTGAACACCTGGGCATACTCCAAGATGAAAAGGAAGTAACCAGTGGCCCGGCAGTGGAAGATTGGGCTGGCGCTATGGAGGAATATTTTTTTACAGCAACAAACGGGCAAACATTGCTGCAGGTGCAAATGGATGCCAACGAAGATTTTAAAGCCTACTTTGAAAGCACCTGGCCCAAAGCATTAAACAAACTGAAACAAATTTGCGAAAGCAATTAA
>JAGVCC010000444.1 GCA_020059395.1 Chitinophagales bacterium
CACTTTATAGGCTTCCATTACTTTCATACCATCATCAAACAAAACAGGAAAAACTGCTTTTGTTTTTTTTATGGTTTTGCTGATGTTTTCCTGCACTTCCGGAGTAATGGCCACCACATTGGCGCCTTTATCTTTTATAAGCTGCAGCGAATCGTTAAGGCGGCTTAAATGCTTATTACAATGGGGGCACCACTGTCCCCGGTAAAAAACTAAAACCACCTCCCCTGTTTTAAGTAATTCGTTCAGGTTAATATTTTTTCCGCTTTCTTCTTTAAGGGTAAAATCTGGCGCTTTGTCGCCGGCCTTTAAACCCTGCGGATATTGTGTGGTTTGCGCTGTTGAAACCAATGAATAAAATAAAAACGAAATAATGGCAATAGTTTTTTTCATATGCAGTTGTTTAACTTAAAAATTAAGTATTTGAATTGTACAACTATATACACATATTTAAACGCCACCGTTTTCTGCTTTAGGTAATTGTTTAAATACCTCCTGAAATACATCCGGCGGGGCCACCAGTTTGCGTTTGGCCACATCTATCCAGGCGCCGTCTACAGTAACCACTGCTGAAAGGATATCGTTATTTTTCCAAATTTCACAAATAAAAGACCAACGGCTAAAATCTTCAGTTACGCTTTTCAAAAAAATTCTTATTTCAATTGCGTCGCCAAATTTCAATTCTCTTTTAAACACACACTCCTCTCTTAATAACACCGGCCCTACTCCATGCTGTTGTATCAATTGCATTGTAATGCCGCCGCTTTGCAAAGCCTTCATACGGGCATCGGCACAATAGTCGTAATACCTGCTGTGCAGCACATGAAAGTTGGCGTCAATATCGGCCCAGCGTATATCGCTTTTTATGGTAATTGGGTTCATAGTTTTTTATCTAAAAAATTAAGTAAAGCTACGCCTGCGGCGTCAATATTGGTAAAGCTGTTACAAAGAATAACCACTGCATTTTTTGTAACCGGGTTAATGGCAAAAAAACTGCGGTACCCGCCTGTGGCCCCACCATGAAACAACATATTGCCCCAACCCCAATTTTGTAAAAACCAGTTAAGGCCTATTTGCTGCTGTGCATCTTTAAAAGTAGGCTGATGCGATAAATCAATTGCTTTTTTCAAATCAGCATCGGTGGTTTCTAAATTAAGTAAAGCATATTTGAGCATATCTGCTGTATTGCTGCGCAGGCTGCCTGCGGCAGATAAAACTTTAAAATCCCACTGACTTTGTTTTTCCAATGCATCATTATACCCCTGCATAAATAAGGCACTGTCTTTTTTCAGCAAAAACTCACGGGTGTCTGTCATGCCTGCTTTGGCTGCAATAAACTTTGTAACCATTTCGTCAAAAGACATTTTATATGTTTTTGATAAAATATACCCCAGCAGGCCAACACCTAAATTACAATACGAATGTTTTACACCGGGCTTGTATTGCAGCTTTGCCGTTTTAAGGTAAGCAAGCAATTTTGCTTCATCATAATCTTTATAAGGATTTACTTCGTTCGTCATATCAAAATTATCGGGCAATGGCGGCAGGCCCGATGTGTGGTTGGAAAGATGAACAATCTTTGCAGTATCTCCACCGGCAATAAGCCAGGCCGCATCTGCTGGTAAATATTTATTTACAGGGTCGGTTAGTTTTATTTTTCCCTCCGTTACAGCCTTAGCCAGTAAAATACCGGTAAAGGTTTTTGTTACTGAACCTATCTCGTACAAACTTTTATTTACCGGCAGTTGTTTATTGCCCTTTGTGGTTTCGCCATAATTATAAAAATATTCCTTACCATCTTTAAGAATACCAATACTTAAGCCGACAGATTTGCTTTCAAACATAAACAGCTGTATAACATCTTCCACTTTTTTATCCAATCCGGTGGCAAGCACATTATCGGTGGCAACTTTAGTTATTGGGCCGGTTACTGGTTTCTTATAGGGCTGAAATAAAAAAACACTTAGTTTATCTGTACTGTCCATGCTTATAAACATAGAAAGTATGGCTGCATCAAAAGTGGCTTTATATTTTGCCACACCTTTATCAAGGGTTTCAAATTCGGCAGCTTTAAATGTACCCAGTGGAGAAAGATTATTCTCATACACCGTTTTAAAAGTTTCGGTACTCAGCTGTTTTTTAAATGCCGCACCAGCCATTGCATATAGACTGTCTGGCTGCTGTGCATTAAAGTGCAGTATTATTTTATCTTTTGCTTTTTCTATTTTTTCTTTTTGGGTGTTTTGTGCAAACAAATTACCAAACATCAAAAAAGAAATCGATATCATTAATCCGATTTTCATTGTATTTGTCTTAAAATTATTTAAATGTAAGTTGACTATTAGCAAAGTGTTTTAATTTTTGCAAAAACTGAAATCTCCTTAAGGTTTCAAATCCGAATGAGTGCATCAAGCGCCCCTTATATGTGCCCTGTGTGCGGATGTTGTAGTAAATACCTGTATTATCACTAATTGTTTTTATCAAATAGCAGTTTAATCCAAATGCAAAAGGCTTTCTAATAGCAATATAATTATCCTCTTGTTTCACCTGCCAGCCTAGTGATTTTGCAGCATCAAAAATAATTTGCTCATTAATTTCTCTGTGTAAATCTGTACGAAACAATGTCAATCTTCGTTCTGTAACCCTGAAATAAATACATAAAAAAAACTGAGCGATACCAATTAGAAAAAAAAGCATAAAACCCCAGGGCAATTTTACAGCACGGGTTAAGCTGAGTATAAGACTTATAAAACAGCTGGCAAATATTAATACTACAGGAACAAACCCCCAGAAAATTGGCCAGAATCTGTCAAGATAATCTGGAGGCAATTCCATCTTTTGAATTGCAGTATCTTTTTGCTCCTTTGTCATTAACAAACTAAAAGAAATCCTGTAAGGTTTTAAGAGCCTTACAGGATTGGTTATTACAATTCTTCTTTTTTATCTTCTTTCTTCTTTGCAATCTGCTCCAGCAACTGCAAGCCAAGTAAACCGCTTATGCCGCCGTTGGCACTATCACCACCGCCTCCAATTAATACATCAGGCATAATTTTTACATTTTGGTTAGCTATGCTTTCTATTACTTTTAACTGTGTAAAGTTATTGCCACCCATTGCATCTACAGAAAGTTTGTACGATTCTGCATTTGATTTACCAATTGCCAAAATCTTTTCCGCTTCTGCATTACC
>JAGVCC010000391.1 GCA_020059395.1 Chitinophagales bacterium
ACTATGAGGGAAATGGTAAAAGCGAAGGACTGGAAGTAAAAAAACGATTCTAAAAAAACTACAACAATGATAGCTGAAGCAACATCCACCACCTGGTTTTTAGCCTGCAACGTAACCGACGTACCCGAAAATGGCGGCGTATGTGTAAAGTATAATGAGGAGCAAATTGCCTTGTTTCATTTTACACGGTTAGATGAATGGTATGCCACACAAAATGAATGTCCGCACCGCAAACAAATGGCATTAAGCCGTGGTATGATTGGCAGCGCCGGTGAGGAACCTAAAGTGGCTTGCCCTTTTCATAAAAAAACATTTTCATTAAAAACAGGCGAATGTTTAAGCGGCGATGAGTGTGCTATAAAAACATACCCTGTTAAAGTGGAAGATGGAAAAGTTTTTATAGGAATAAGAAATGAGTAAAACCAAATAAAAAACCCCGGCTCGAAATGGAAGCTCTCGCCGGGGCAATAGGATTTCAAATTGTCAAACAATCTAAAACCAAAACAAAAGTATGAAGAAACTAACAAAACATGTGCGTAGTTGTTCACTGGTATTCTTTGCAGCAATGTCCCTTGTTAAAGCAAGTGGCCAGTTAACTGTTACAGGTCAGGTGCGTACCCGTACAGAGTACCGGAATGGTTTAGGAACACTCAAACTAAAAACAAATGATGCAGCTTTTTTTACTTCGCAACGAAGCCGGGTAGCCTTTAACTACAAAACAGGGCATGTCATTTTACAAACATCTTTGCAGGATGTAAGGGTGTGGGGGCAGGATGCTTCCACCATCAGCAATGCAGACGGAAGTAAATTAGGCCTGCATGAAGCATGGGCCGAAATTTCATTGGCAAATAAAAAAGATACTTCGTTTAAAAAATCTGCCGTTGATTATTTCGCAGTTAAAATTGGCCGTCAGGAATTTGTGTATGATGATGTTAGGTTGCTGGGTAACCTAGACTGGTTACAACAGGCCCGCCGACATGATGCAGTGCTGTTTAAATTATTAAACAAAGGCTGGCAGGTAGATGCAGCTTTTGCATTCAATCAAAATACAGATGGATTTAATTATAATGGTACTTATTACACACCCGCAAATATTTCCGCAAGTGTAAAAGACAGCAAAGGGTTTTTAGTAGCAACACCCGCAGGCTTAGTGCCATTGATGAATGGCGCTGGTATTAGCAGCAAAGTAGGTGCACCATCTTTTGTAAATGCACCATCTACAAACGGCATGAATCAAAATTACAAGGCGCTGCAATTTCTATATGCTGCTAAAACATTTAAAACTACAAAGCTCACCGGATTGTTTGTAGCCGACCATTTTGGAAAATATATTCTCGATTCGGTACAAACATCAAATGTAACTGCACCAGGGTATGTATATGGCCGCCGCTTTAATCAAAAAGGTGCCAACAGCCGTTTTACAACAGGCATTTTAGCAAACAGCACTTTAAATAAAAAGAAAACGGTGGCGCTTACTGCAGGTGTTTATTACCAGTTTGGCAACGACAGAGACGGAGCAGATTTAAGCGCTTATACATCAACACTTGCATTCGCATTCACCAAAAAGAAATTTACCTATACAGCAGGTTGGGATTATGTAAGCGGTAACGATGCTTTCTCAACTTCAACCACCAATAATCGCTTTGATCCATTGTATGGCACACCGCATAAGTTTTGGGGATACATGGATTATTTCTATGTAGGCACAGGCTCTCCTGCCGGTGGATTAAGCAACGCTTATGCTAAAATTAAATATGGCAGCAAAAACAAACGCTTTACTGCAGGATTGGATTATCACTACTTCAGCCTTGCAAGCGATATGAAAGATGGTAGCGGTAATGCCATAGAAAAATATCTGGGCAGTGAGTTTGATTTTGTAACAAACTATGCATTGAATAAAATAACCACTATTGAATGGGGCTTTAGTGTAATGGCTGCCGGGAAAAGCATGGAGTATGCAAAAGGTATTACGCCAGGCACAGCCAATTTAACAGGTACATGGAGTTACCTGATGATAAACATCCGTCCGGAATTTTTATTTAAATAACCGCTAAACTCATCAAAAAATGAAAAAAATACTTTTTAATATTTACACAACCTCAACAGTATTATTTTTTACAGCATTTGTATTATCCTCTTGCGGGGGTGGCGAAGCTGGTAAAGAAACTAAAAATGACACTACATCCGCAAAAACAGAAAGTGGCGCTATTAAACTGGGCTTTATTCCGCTAACAGATTGTGCATCGCTGGTAATGGCAAAAGAACTGGGCTATTTTGAACAGGAAGGTGTGAATGTAGAATTATCTAAAGAAGCATCATGGGCTAATATTCGTGATAAAATTATAACCGGTGAATTAAGCGGAGCTCATTGTTTATATAGTATGCCTTTTTCAGTATATACAGGTGTGGGCGGCAAGGCTGAAACACTCATGAAAATTGCTATGATTTTAAACAACAACGGGCAAGCAATTACTTTATCAAATAAATTTTGCGATTTAGTGGGTACAAATGAAACGGCTAAAGTAAGTGCAGC
>JAGVCC010000169.1 GCA_020059395.1 Chitinophagales bacterium
AGAAAAAAAACTAAGCAACGAAAAATTTGCAGCCAATGCTAAACCTGAGGTATTGGCCATGGAGCAAAAGAAAAAGGCAGATGCTTTAAACCGGATAAAAGCCATTGAGGAAAGTTTGGCGGCGTTGTAATTTTTGTATGTTGATATTGGTGACAAGGTTGATATGGTTGACTTTATCAACTTTGTAAACCAGTCAACTATGTTAACTCCTTAAACAATACGTTAAAGCACTGTTGCAAATACTTTTTCCGTTGTACATTCGTTTTTATAAAAAAACAGACAATGAACCTGAAACCTTTATTTCTTCTTTGTTGCCTTGCTGTTTCAACGGTTGCCATATCACAAACAAAACCGGCAAAACCAGCCACAAATCCAACGGTACAAAAATTTAAGCCGCCAAAGTTATATATCAGTCTTGGTGCAAAAAAAGATACGCTTATTACAGCTTCAATAGATGAAACCACCACTTTAATTAACCAGCCGCTTTCCATTACAGATGATAAAAAAGGAGTTTACACCATTTCATCTTACCAATGCCTGTACAAACGCAGGGCTGTAACAGAAGATGAAGAAACTGGCAAAGTATCTCCCACTACCAGCATTGTGGTACAACGTTTCAGCACCACTCCAATTAGTGAAATTTGGCGCACTACCATTGCACAGCAATTAAAGCCGGGTGAAGAAATTACTTTTTTTGATGTGGTGGTAAAGGATGTACAAAACCGCCTGATGTTTGCCCCTTCCCTTAAAATTATTGTGAAGTAAATGTTTACGGTACATAAAGCTGCCAAAGCTGACATACCGTTAATTCGTGAATTAACTTATGCGGTTTGGCCGCAAACGTATGCTCATTTACTAAGTAAAGAGCAGATTGATTATATGCTGCACATGATGTACAGCCCTGCATCCCTGCAAAAACAAATGGAAGAAGATGACTGTACTTTTATAATTGTGTATGACGATAAAACACCCGTAGCCTTTGCATCATACAATGAAACAAAGCCGCAGACATGGAAGCTTAACAAAATTTATGTACTGGCATCTCAACAGGGAAAAGGCACAGGTAAATTCATCATTAATTTTATTGTTGCAGCAATAAAACCACTTGCTGCAAAAGCATTACAACTTCAGGTAAACAGAGAAAATGCAGCACAGCACTTTTATAAAAAACTGGGCTTTGAAATTATTGAAGAGGCAGATTTTGATATTGGGAATGGGTATTTTATGAAGGATTATGTGATGGAGCTGAGTTTATAACTTTTACCACACCAACTGGTGTGTATCCTTTATCACACCCATTACAAACACACTCTGCACATGGCCCATATTTTCTATGCTGCTTAGTTTGTTTACATGAAAGTCGTGATAAGCATTCATATCTTCCGTGACCACTTTCAACATAAAATCAAACTCACCGCTTATGGTGTAGCATTCCAGCACCTCCTGCATGCCGTTAATTGCTTTAATAAATTTTGTACCGGCAGTTTTGCTGTGTTCTTTAAGCGATACATAGCAAATGGCAATGAGCCCCTTTTTAACTTTAGCAGGGTCAAGCAATGTGGCATATTGTTTTATTACACCGTTTGCTTCCATACGTTTAATACGCTCATGTACCGGCGTGGTACTCAGGTGAATTTTATCAGCAATTTCTTTTACGGTTATCCGTGCATTTTGCTGCAGTAATACCAGTATTGAAATATCCTTTGCATCCAGCAAAATATTCCCATTAGCCGTTTGTTCTGTTTTAACTGCTTTTGCCATGTATAAAAAGTGTTTTTGCCTTTTAATATCACTTAAACGTTACAATCACCCAAATTTATACAAAATATTAGAATTTTATTCTGTAACCAGTATTTTTGCATTCTAAAAAACAAAACATGTCAACAATAACCAACACCTCCATCGATTTCAATCTTAAGTATAAGGTTGCCGATATGAGCCTAGCCGCATGGGGCCGTAAAGAAATTAAGTTAGCCGAAGCAGAAATGCCGGGCTTAATGAGCATCCGTGAAGAGTTTGGCCCAAGCCAGCCTTTGAAAGGTGCAAGAATTGCAGGCTGCCTGCACATGACTATTCAAACAGCTGTGCTAATTGAAACTTTAATTGCGCTGGGTGCAGAAGTTAAGTGGAGCTCTTGCAATATTTTCAGCACACAAGACCAGGCTGCTGCAGCTATTGCTGAAGCAGGTATTGGTGTGTATGCATGGAAAGGACAAACACAGGAAGAAGCTGACTGGTGCATTGAACAAACTTTGTTCTTTGGCGGTGCAGACAAGCCTTTAAATATGATATTGGATGATGGCGGTGATTTAACCAACATTGTTTTTGATAAATTCCCTGAGTTAGTTGCTAACATCAAAGGTTTAAGTGAAGAAACTACCACTGGTGTACACCGTTTATACGAAAGAATGGCTAATGGTACTTTACCAATGCCTGCTTTCAATGTAAACGATTCTGTTACCAAATCTAAATTTGATAACAAATATGGTTGTAAAGAATCTTTAGTGGATTCTATCCGTCGTGCTACTGATGTAATGATGGCTGGTAAAGTTGCAGTTGTTGGTTCTTATGGAGACGTAGGTAAAGGTTCTGCCGCTTCATTAAAAGGCGC
>JAGVCC010000115.1 GCA_020059395.1 Chitinophagales bacterium
AGCGCACTGGAACCGCACTGGAACGAAATACGCACTATGGTTATGGACAGTGCCAGCCAGTTTATTCCGCCGCCGCCCATTGCATATAATATGAAAGATAAAAACAGTGCCTATTACAAACAGGTGGCAGCTGTTAAAAATGCAGTGGACAGTTTAACAGATGAGCAAAAACATATAGCAGAGTTTTGGGATGACCTGGGTGGTAAATTAAATGTGGTGGGGCATATATCTTTTGTAACAAAAAAGTTTTCTCCCCCGGGGCACTGGATGAATATTGTAGGCATTGCTGCACAAAAAAGTAAAGCAGATTTTAAAAAAACCGTGGCGGCATACACACTTACATCTATTGCCATGTTTGATGCATTTATACAATGCTGGGATGAGAAATTCCGCAGCAACATGCCAAGGCCCGAAACTGTAATTAATAAATATATGGATCAGGACTGGAGGCCTTACCTGCAAACACCACCTTTTCCAGAATATACCTGCGGGCACAGTACGGTATCATCAGCATCTGCCGAAGCATTGACTAAAATGTTTGGAGACAATTTTAATTATACCGATACCAGTGAGCTGGAGTTTGGTATTCCCAACCGTTCGTTTACATCTTTCCGCCAGGCGGCAGATGAAAATAACTGGGCAAGGTTTTATGGCGGTATCCACTTTCATCCAAGCTGTATAGAAAGTACAGCGTCCGGGCAAAAAGTAGGCAGCATGATTGTAGGTAAACTAAAATTGGAGAAATGATTTTAAAAAAACTAATTAACAATGAAAAAAATATTTATAATACTCACTGCATTTTTTTATTTAAATGATGCGGATGTTTGGGCACAAACAGATATTGACGGATTGTTTATGCAAAAAAACTTTTTTTGCGTAGGTCCTACTATTGGCAAAAGCAGCTGGAAAAATTATTGGGAAGGAACCAATAAAAGAGAAAATTTAAACCTGGGTACTGTAAGCAGCACAGCGGCAATGATAATGGGGAACTACGGCATTACCGATAAGCTGAATGTACTTTTTGGACTGCCTTATATAAAAACAAAAGCCAGTGCAGGGCAGCTGGCTGGGCAAAATGGTTTGCAGGACGCATCACTTTTTGTAAAGTGGGTGGCTAAAGAATGGCATATTGGCAAAGGCCATTTAAAAGCAATTACTATTGGAGGTTTGTCAACACCTATATCAAACTACACAGCCGATTTACTGCCACTTTCTATTGGCTTAAAAAGTAAAACAGCCATGCTGCGTTTAATGGCCGATTATGAAATTGGTAACTGGTTTGCAACTGCAAGCGGCACTTATAATTTTAGAAGTAATGCAGAGCTTGACAGAGACACTTATTTTACCACAGAAATGCATTACACCAACGAAATTAAAATGCCAGATGCTACTTACTTTAACATAAGGGCCGGCTACCGCAGCAGCACCTGGATTATTGAAGCCATTGCTGATAAGTGGACAACCCTTGGCGGTTTTGATATTACTAAAAACAACATGCCTTTTCCCAGTAATAAAATGAATGCAACAAGAGTGGGGCTGCATGTAAAATATGATACTGATTTTGTAAATGGTTTATCATTTGTAGCTGATGCCGGTACTACAGTTGCCGGACGCAATGTGGGACAAAGTACCAATTTTGGCGGCGGTATATTTTATATTCTCGACTTTACAAAAAAGAAAAAAGAAGATACAAAAAAATAATTGTGTAACCGGCGGCAAAGCCTTGATAAGACATTTGTGGCAAATACGCTTTAGTTATAAAATGATTTTTAATATAAAATATTTTATAACCTCCGTTCAACATTATCCCACTATTAAACATTAATAATGAAAAAGATATTTTTATACACCACAATACTTTCAGCGGTTGTTTTTGCAAACAGCTGTTCAAAAAAAATTGAAGAGAAAAATTTGGATTATCCTGCCATTAACCCAACAAGAGTTGATGGTAATGCCGGCACATGGCGCCCAATTTTATTAACATCACCCAATGAGTTTGCATGTGCTGTGCCTATTGGCACTACATCTCCCGACTATGTGTTACAGTTAAATGAAATAAAAAGTTTTCAGGGCGAAATTACCAGCGATGAAAGGGCATTGGTAAACTACTGGGGGGCCGGTGCAGTATTACGCTGGAATGAAATTATGAGAGAGCTGGTGGCAAGGCATAACATTGCGCCTTATCAAAACCCTGATGGTACTTACCCCATTCCCAGTGCTAATAACCCACTGGCATATCCCACATTTCCATTTGCAAATCCACCGTATGCAGCACGTGCTTATGCATATTTAAGCGCTGCACAATATGATGCCTGTATTGCAGGCTATCACTACAAAACATTGTATAACCGTGCTGCACCTTTTGCAGTAGATGCAAATATTCAAACGCTACTGCCAAAATCCACTTTACCATCTTACCCAAGCGAAGATGCGGTGGTTATGGGTGCCAGTGTAGAATTATTAAAATTATTATTTCCCGGCGATCAGGATTATATAAATCAAAAAGCAGAAGAGCATAAAAGAGCAAGGTTAATTGCCGGCGCTAATGTAAGAAGCGATTTAGATGCAGGTGAAGCATTAGGCAAATTAGTGGCAACAAAATTTATTACCCGTGCAAGAGGCGATAGGGCGGGTGCCGCAGTGGGCAATGCCACCATTTGGGCACAGCAGGAAGCAGATTGTGTAGCAAGAGGCGAAGTGCCTTGGATTAGTCAGGAAAATCCTAAACGTCCCGGCATGTTGGTACTTTTTGGCAGGGTACGTACCTGGCTGTTCGATTCTTTAACAATGGTAACAACTGTTCGGCCTGCTGCACCGCCATCAACATCGTCTGCTCAATTTAAAAAAGAGCTGGAAGAAGTTTATAGCTACAGTAAAAATTTAACTAAAGAACAATTACGTATTGCGCATTTTTGGGCTGATGGTATAAGTACTTATACGCCACCCGGCCACTGGAATTATATTGCGGCCAATGAATTTGTACAATTAAATTTTAGCGAGGCAAGATGGGCAAGGAATATGGCATTGCTCAACATGAGTATGATGGATGCTGCCGTTGCATGCTGGGATGCAAAGTATCATTATTATAATCCACGTCCATCTCAAATGGACGGCAGGATAAAAACAGTGACGGGATTGCCTAATTTTCCAGCCTATATATCAGGCCACAGTACTTTTAGCGGTGCAGCAGCCACAGTGCTGGGCTATGTAGTTTCATCAAAAGCGCAAAGTTTTGCAACTATGGCTAATGAAGCATCTGCCTCCCGTTTATATGGTGCTATACATTACCGCAGCGATTGTGAAAAAGGACTGGAGACCGGTAATAAAATAGGCGCCTATGCAATAACAAGAGGCCGTACCGACGGTGCCGAATAATATTTTATTTGTTTTTTGGAATGAAAGCAGCCCCGTGAAATCCTATCGTGTGGACACATTTCTGTTTATCATCCATCCCTGCATAGCGGCTTTAAAATATTTTATTCCTATCCAAAGCGTTGTTATCCCGGGAT
>JAGVCC010000460.1 GCA_020059395.1 Chitinophagales bacterium
AAAAGCACTTAAAAAAATTGAAGGGCTGCAGCAAAAAATGCTTCGTGCCGAAAAAAGAAAATTTGAAGCACAGCAACGACAGTTACATAAACTCAAAACAACTTTGTTTCCTAATAACAGTTTGCAGGAGCGTACAGAAAATATTATTCCGTTTTATGCAAAATGGGGCAGTCAGTTTATACAAGCAGTGTATAACAGTTCCCCGGCACTGGAGCAGCATTTTGGTATTATTGAAGTAACTCAATAATGCAGCAATAAAATTCCTTTGTATATTTGCGGCATGACAATAGAACAGATTAAGGCTCTGAGAGACCGCACAACGGTTTTGAAGAGATTTCTTTGACGTAGCAAACAGAGAAGCTAAAATAGCAAACGACAAACAACTTTCACTTTCTCCCGGCTTTTGGGATGATAATGCACGTGCCACTTCCATTTTAAAAGAAATTAAGGTAAACGAGTACTGGGTAAATCTGTATGCAGCTGTAGACACTTCGGTGGAGGATTTTGCTGTGCTTTTTGAATTTTGGAAAGCAAGCGAAACCACTGAAGAGGAAGCAAAGGAAGCTTATGACTCGGCCATTGAAAAAGTAGAAGAAGCAGAATTTAAAAGCACCCTTAACGAGCCGGAAGATGAACTGCCCGCCATGCTGCAAATTAACAGTGGTGCTGGTGGCACCGAAAGCCAGGACTGGGCCGAAATGCTGGCACGTATGTACCGCATGTATGGCGAAAAGCAGGGCTGGAGTGTTACCGAAATGGACTGGCAGTGGGGTGATGGTGCCGGTATAAAAACCTGCACCTATAAATTTGAAGGAGCATTTGCATATGGTTTTTTAAAAAGCGAAAGTGGTGTACACCGCTTAGTACGTATTTCACCATTTGACAGTAATGCACGCAGGCACACTTCGTTTGTTTCGGTAAATGTTTATCCGCTGGTAGATGATACCATTACCATTGAAATAAACCCTGCCGATGTAAAAATGGAAACAAGCCGAAGCGGTGGTGCCGGCGGACAGAATGTAAACAAGGTAGAAACCAAAGTACAGTTAACGCATATACCCACAGGTATTGTGGTGGTGTGCCAGCAAGACAGGAGCCAGCTGGGCAACAGGGAGCTGGCCATGCAAATGCTTAAAAGCCGTTTGTACGAACTGGAGCTGCAAAAACGTAACGAAATAAAAGATGCCGCCAACAGCAAAAAGAAAAAAATAGAATGGGGCAGCCAGATACGCAGCTATGTTTTTCATCCTTATAAAATGATAAAAGACCACCGCACCGATTTTGAAACCGGAAATATACAGCCGGTGATGGATGGCGAGCTGGATGGGTTTGTAAAAGCTTATTTAATGAGTGAAAAAGAAAGCGAAGCATAGCATAGCCATATTTGTTTATTTTAGTGTATGCGTTTAAGTGTACTTTCTATATTATTAGTATGTACCCAGGGGTTATTTGGGCAGCAAAGTGCCTGCCATAAAGAGGTGTTGCAGTTTGAAATTGCACAACTGAAGTTTACAGATGCCCAGGCAGCAGTTACACAATACCGCAATTACATTAATAAAAATTTGTCTACCCTTACAGCCGACTGCAGCAGGCGTATGTACAGTTTGCTTGCAAACTTTTCGGCCATAAGTGCATCACTTGATTCTGCTGATGTTTATTTTAAAAAGGCCATTTACTACAGCGATTTATGCAGCAGCGATACCGCAAAAATTTTTGCCAATATTGATTATGCCCGTTTTTTAAATAATGTGCAGCCCGATAGTTTTGTACTGTACAGTGCTAAAGTGTACAATGGGCTTATGGCTTTTGCACAAAAAAATAAATTTCGGTATGCTGAATTTTTAAACAGGCTCCCGCCAGGTGCAACACCGGCATCCTTTTCATTATCAGAAATTAATGCGCTTTCCCCTGCGTTGATAAATGATATGAATGAGGGAGATAAAGCCCTTTGGCGACAGTATTACGAAATGAAAGGCAGTTCCTTAATTTATTCAACGGCTACTACCGAAGCTGAAAATAATTTAAAACTTGCTTTATTTTTCGACCGCAATAACCCCGGCGATGATAACGAATCTGTATCGCTTAATAATTTAGGTTTACTATATCAAAATGCAGGGAGGCATACACTTGCAGTAGAATACTTTTTGGCTGCAGTTGAAAAAAATAAAAAAAATAATGAGGATTATGCAGCCATAAATATACTGAGTAATGTTACTTACAGTTTTAGAATGATAAAACGTTTTGATGTAGCCAGGAAGTATTCACTGGAGGCAATTGCTATTGCCAGAAGGCTTAACCTTACCAAAAATTTATGCAGGGTTTTATCTCAATACGCATCTGTATTTATTGATGAGGGCAACTATACCGAGGCAGAAAAACACCTGAGGGAAAGTTTAAGCCTTAGTTATGCAACTGATAATAAAGCCGACTTGTGCTACACCATGCGCAAACTGGCAGATATGCTGATAAATAAAACGGACAGGGTTGCGGAAGGTAAAATCTACATTGACAGCAGTGCATATTATGCCACAGCCATTGGCGACAACAGTTTTTTGTATTTTATTAATAATACCCTTGCCAGTTATTATTTTAAAACGGAAAATTATGAAAAGTCGTTACAGTTTGCTACCATAAGCTATAATGAAAGTATTGCTTACAATGATAAAGAAATAACATTAGCCAATCTTAACCTGCTGCACCAGTTGTACGAAAAAAAAAATAATTCGGCTTTAGCACTTCTCTATTATAAATTATTTGTGCAACTGCGTGACAGCAGCAGCGGAAAAGAAATGCACTATGCCTTATCTGATATACAAGAAAAATATGACAGCCAGAAAAAACAACTTGCTATTGAAACATTAGAAAAAGAAAAAGCGAAAAAACAATTTCAGGCCAATATTCTTATAGCCGGTGTAGCGGTGCTGTTGGTACTTTCGGGCTTATTTTATTTTTTTAACAGAAAACTCAACCATCAAAAAAAAGTATTGCAACAAACTAATGCTTTATTGAATGAAGCAACTGCCACACAAAACCGTTTGTTCGGTATAATTGGGCATGATTTAAGAGGCATGGTGGCTCCATTTTCCAGAGCAGGAAAAATTATGAGCAATTATATCAATAAAAATAACCTGCAGGATGCTGCTAAATTTTCTGATAAACTGGAAGAAAATGCCGGCAGGCTTTCAGAAACGCTGAATAATTTACTGCACTGGTCGCTGCAGCAAATGAAAGGGTTTACTGTACAAAAAGAAAACATTGCGGTTTATGCTACAGTAAATGATGTGGTAAAACATTATGAAGACGTTATCAAATTGAAAAATATTTCTGTTTTAATAAACATACCGGCAATAGAAACCCTTGTAACCGATAAAGAAGCTTTTCAAATAATTGTACGCAACCTTTTATCCAACGCTTTAAAATTTACAGAGCATAACAGCGTAAGTTTTACATCGCAACAAAAAGAAAAGGAGTACATACTTGCAATTTCAGATAATGGTATTGGTATTTCAGCGGAACACCTAAAGCATTTGTTCTCTATGCAGGAAAAAGTGAGTGGCAAGGGCACCCAAGGCGAAACTGGCTCTGGGCTGGGGCTGGTAGTGGTGCAAAAAATGGCTGCTGCACTTAATGCAACTGTAGAAATAACCAGCAAACTTAATGCTGGTACAACAATTGCAATTAACTTTAAAAAGTAATGCCATCATAAAAATGCCGCCGGCAAATAAAAACTATAAATCAGCACATGAAAATATTTTTGGTGGAAGATGAGTGGGTGCATGCAGAAGATATACGCATCAGTATTGAAAATTTAGGGCATGAATGGCTGGGCTTTAGCAGTGAAGGTTTTGATGCCATTAATAAAATAAACAAGTTGCAGCCAGATGTAATTTTGCTGGATATGATGCTGCATGGTGCACAATCCGGCACCGCAATTGCCGCATTTATCAATAAGGAAATTAAAAAGCCGTTTATTTTTATTACATCTGTAATTGATGAAAATGTAATTGAACAGGGCCTGTATACTAATCCAGTAGCATATCTTACCAAACCAATTAATGAAGGAGATTTAAAAGCCGCCTTAATAAAAGTAAAAACAATTGTTGCAGCAGCTGATGCTTATGATGTAAATGATACACCCGAACAGCTCCTTATCCGCATTGGCCGAAATTTATTGCCAGTTAATAAAGCGAATATTTTATTTATTGAAACCGGCGAAAAAAATTATTGTAAAATTCATGTAGCTGAAAATACACAGTACACTGTAAAAAAATCGCTTACAGCACTAATGGATTTGCTTAACCAAAAAACGTTTTACCGGGTGCATAAAGAGTATGTTATTAATCTACACGCTGTAAGCAAAATAGACGAAGCAGCGCAATTGGTGTACATTAACAAATACTGTATTCCTGTGGGTAGTAATTATAAGCAAGGCCTTTTACTTCACTTTAATATTTTATAAAAAGAAACCTGCATAAACTTAAATACGACTTTACTTACCAGAATACTTAAGTTTATTCTTGTGCAGGCTTCTCTGTTATATTAGTTTACTCTGGTGTAAACCTTTGTGCTTGCAACCTTATGGTGTTATTGTCTTTTGGTCATATTTCTTTCTGTGCCCTTATTATTATTTTCAGCAGTTTGACGGGCTTCTTCAACTTCTACCTGTGCATCACTTGCAACAGAAGCATTGGTATTGGTGCCTGCTTTTATTTCGGCTGGTTTTCCTTTAACTAAAAAACCAGCGGCCCCGCCAAGTATTAATGGTGCAAATACAAATAAGCCCAAAACAAACAATCCTGCAGATAAACCCCAGGCCAGGCCTTTTTTATTTTGACCTTCTGATACCATTGCAATGCCGCTTAGTAAAATTTGCTGGCCGTCAACTGCTTGCACACTTTGTATTTGCAATTCAATTTTTCCACCTTTGCCAAATACACCGGGGCGTACAATATCTGTAATATTTGCAGTGCCCAAAGCACCGGCCGCCACCAGCGTTTGCTTGCTTACAACAACATTGTATTTTACCCTGAAATTTACTGTTTGCCCTTCAGTTAAATTTTTTGCATTGTAGGTTTGCGATGTTTCCACTACAATAGGAGTACCTGCTCTAAGTGTAACTGTGTTACCATCGACTGTTGTAATATCAACGTCTTTTGAAATAGTAAAATTAATTTCTTTAGGCTTAGGCCCAGGCGCCGTAGTAACAGCGAAATTGTTAGGTTTTGTAAAACCAGCCAACAGAGTAATAATAAGTAAAGTCTTCATACCTGTGTGTTTTTATAGTTAAAAAAATAGTTACTGCTTTTTGTAAATAATCCAGGCCACACCCGGATTAAGCGCTATAGGCTCGGTTTGTATCTCTGTATCAGTTCTGTAGTCAAACCGCAGACTGCCTTGCGCAGCATCAGTTATGGTTACTGATTTAATATCGGCTGTGGTTGTCCAGTCGCCACTCATCGTACTGCTACCGGTGTTAGTGGTTAATGAGAAAGAAAATTTTTTATCGCTGTTAAGGTTTAATACAGATGTGCCGGTAAACGTGTAATACTCATTTGCGTCAATACTGTTGTTACCGTTCAGGTCTTGCGCTATTCTGTCGGCTTTCCAAGTGCCATAATATTTGGCTTCTGGTGCAATTACAGCAGGGGTGTCACTTTTTTTGCCGAGTATTCCTTTTTCACAGCTTGTTGTAAAAAAAATAACCGTCAGCAGCAGCAGCATATATTTTGTGTGGGTCATAAAAAATAAGATTAAATATGATTGCAGATGTAAGTAACATCAGTAAAGCAAATACAGCACTGGCAACGGTGATATTGTGATTAATAGGGGGGATAAAAGGCTTGATGCCGGTGACGAAATCTTTAAGGCAGTTGCATTAAACCTTGTGAAATGTTATACTATCTTTGCTGCCTAAACTAAACTCTCATGCGCATAGGCACTTTTAACTATCCCATACCGGTTAATGAGCCGGTTTTAAACTACGCTCCCGGTTCAGCAGAAAAAAAACGTTTAAAAGAAGTATTAAAAGAATTAAAGAGTACTGAAATTGATGTGCCCATGTATATTGGCAGCAAAGAAGTACGCACCAATAAAAAAGTGGCCATGCATCCGCCACATGAAATAAAACATACGCTGGGTTACTTTCATGCAGGGGAAGAAAAGCATGTGCAGCAAGCAATAGATGCGGCGCTGGCAGCAAAAGAAAGCTGGGCAAACACCAGTTGGGAAAACAGGGCTAATATATTTTTAAAAGCTGCTGATTTAATTGCCACTAAATACCGTCCGTATATGAACGGTACCACCATGCTGGGGCAAAGTAAAAATGCATATCAAGCAGAAATAGATGCTGCCTGCGAAATAATAGATTTCCTTCGTTTTAATGTTCATTTTTTAGGAGAGATATATAAGCAGCAACCCATCAGCGGGCCGGGCATGCACAACAGAATGGAATACCGTCCGCTGGAAGGTTTTGTGCTGGCAGTAACGCCTTTCAACTTTACAGCTATTGGCGGCAACCTGCCAACAAGTGCTGCTATGTGTGGTAATGTGGTGGTATGGAAACCTGCCAACACACAGGTGTACAGTGCACAAATGTTTATGCGTATTATGAAAGAAGCAGGCTTGCCTGATGGAGTTATTAATTTAATTTATGTTGATGGCCCCACTATTGGTAAAGTATGTTTTAACCACCGTGATTTTGCTGGTGTTCATTTTACAGGAAGCACAGGCGTATTTAATAACATGTGGGAAACCATTGGAAAAAATATGGGCACTTATAAATCGTATCCACGTATTGTTGGCGAAACAGGTGGTAAAGATTTTGTGCTGGCACATAAATCTGCCAATGCAGATGTGGTGGCAACTGCTTTACTGCGTGGTGCATTTGAATATCAGGGGCAAAAATGTTCTGCAGCATCAAGAGCATATATACCAAGCAATATTGCAGAAGAAGTAAAAAAGAAATTAATTGCCGGTGTTAAAAGTTTTACCATGGGCACCGTGGAAGATTTTACAAACTTTGTTAATGCAGTTATTGATGAAAAGAGTTTTGATAAAATAAAATCGTACATCGATAATGCAAAGAAAGACCCCAAGGCAGAAATTTGGGTGGGTGGTAAGTGTGATAAAAAAGAAGGCTATTTTATTCAGCCAACAGTAATTGAAGCAAAAAGCCCTAAGTATGTAACCATGTGCGAAGAAATTTTTGGCCCTGTGCTTACAGTATATGTTTACCCGGCCAACAGTTTTGAAAAAGTACTGGAACTGGTAGATACCACATCACCCTATGCATTAACAGGCGCTATAATTTCTCAGGACAGAGCCGCAGTAGAGCTGGCCACCAACAAACTGCGTAACGCAGCCGGAAATTTTTATATTAATGATAAACCAACAGGTGCAGTGGTTGGCCAACAACCATTTGGCGGAGCAAGGGCAAGCGGCACCAATGATAAAGCCGGCAGTATTTTGAATTTATACCGCTGGTTAAGCCCACGAACCATAAAAGAAACCTTTAACCCGCCAACGGATTATGGCTATCCGTTTATGCAGGAAAAATAAATTTTAAAGTCCTCAACCAATGAGGACTTTTTTTATACGACAAATACAAATAAATTCGCTTTATAAATTCTGAGTATTGAAAACCATTTTAGATAAACAACAATTACATCTTACCCTGTTGCGCCTTAGCCATCAGCTATTAGAAAACCATACTGACTTAAAAGATGTGGTGTTTATTGGCATGCAGCCACGTGGTGTTAAAGTAAGCGAAAAAATTGTTGAAAATATTAAAGCACTGTGCCCCGGCGAAACTATTGATTATGGTTTGCTCGACATTACTTTTTACAGAGATGACATACGTACTGAACTGCACGAGGCCAATAAAACAGATATTTCATTTTCTATTGAAGGCAGGCAGGTAATTCTAATTGATGATGTGTTATACACCGGCCGCACCATACGGGCCGCATTGGATGCACTGCAGGATTTTGGCCGTCCGCAAAAAGTAGAACTCTGTGTGCTGGTTGATAGAAGATTTAACCGGGAGCTGCCGATACATCCCGATTACTGTGGCAAAGCCATTGATACCATTACTTCCCAAAAAGTAAAAGTAGAGTGGGAGAGGGAAGAAGTGGTGTTGTATTAAAAAGTATAAAAATGAGTTTGGGGCTTTTAAAAGCTGTAAACACACCCCTCTGCTGTTTACAATTAACTGGAAGTACAGCTTGCCGGCATTTTTTGTGCATATTCAATCACATCAGGTTAAACTTATCTATACTGTAAAAAATCCACCTTTTTAAGCTACTTTTGCACCCTAAAAAAGCGGAGTTACGTACATGAAGAACATCAGAAATTTTTGCATTATTGCACATATTGACCATGGCAAAAGTACCCTTGCCGACAGGCTTTTAGAGTTTACACATACCATTGGAGAAAGGGATATGCAGGCGCAGGTGCTGGATGATATGGACCTGGAAAGAGAAAAAGGCATTACCATAAAAAGCCACGCCATACAAATTAATTATAAATGGAAAGGGGTGGAGTATGTTTTTAACCTTATTGATACCCCCGGCCATGTGGATTTTAGCTACGAGGTAAGCCGTGCACTGGCCGCCTGCGAAGGTGCTTTACTGCTGGTAGATGCCAGTCAGGGTATACAGGCACAAACAATCAGCAACCTTTATCTGGCCATAGAAAATAACCTGGAAATTATTCCGGTAATTAATAAAATAGATATGGACGGGGCCATGATACCGGAGGTAACCGACCAGATTGTGGAACTGATTGGCTGCAAGCCAGACGATATTTTGCTGGCAAGCGGCAAAAGCGGTATTGGCATTGAAGAAATTTTAACTGCTATTATAGAACGTATTCCACCGCCTAAAGGGGATGTGGATGCACCGCTGCAGGCATTAATTTTCGACAGTGTTTATAATTCTTTCAGAGGTATAATTGTGTATTACAGGGTGTTTAACGGCACTTTAAAAAAGAACGACAAAATTAAATTCAGCAATACCGGTTTAGAATATGGCGCAGATGAAGTGGGTATTTTAAAATTGGGCATGGAAGCCAAAAGCGAAGTACGTGCCGGAGATGTAGGCTATATTATTACAGGAATAAAAAATGCTAAAGAAGTAAAAGTAGGTGATACCATTACAACAACAATAAACGGTTCTACAGAAGCTATACAAGGTTTTGAAGATGTGAAGCCAATGGTGTTTGCCGGTATTTTTCCCGTAGAAACTGATGCATTTGAAGAGCTGCGTGACTGTATGGATAAACTGCAGCTGAACGATGCCTCCTTAACTTTTGAATTAGAAACCAGCCAGGCATTGGGCTTCGGTTTCCGATGCGGTTTTTTGGGTATGCTGCACATGGAAATTATACAGGAACGTTTGGAAAGGGAATTTAACCAAACTGTAATTACCACCGTGCCCAACGTTAGTTTTTTGGCCACCACTGTTAAGGGGGAAGTTATAAAAATTAATAACCCCACAGAAATGCCTGACCCAACACGTATTGACCATATTGACGAGCCATTTATTAAAGCACAAATAATTACCAAACCAGAGTACATAGGTAATATAATGACGTTGTGCATTACCAAACGGGGTATACTTACACACCAAAGCTATTTAACCCCAACAAGGGTGGAGCTTAGTTTTGAAATGCCGCTTACCGAAATAGTTTTTGACTTTTATGATAAGTTAAAAAGCATGACCCGTGGTTATGCCTCCTTTGATTATCATCCTTTAGATATGCGGCCCAGCGACATTGTAAAAATGGATATTTTATTAAATGGCGAAAGAGTAGATGCGTTGAGTGCATTAATACACCGTGGCCGTGCACACGAATTTGGCCGCAAACTCTGCGAAAAATTAAAAGAGCTGTTACCCAAACAGCAGTTTCAAATTGCCATACAGGCTGCTATTGGTGCTAAAGTGGTGGCACGGGAAAATATAAGCGCCATGCGTAAAGATGTAACTGCAAAATGTTATGGTGGCGATATAAGCCGTAAACGCAAGCTGCTGGAAAAACAAAAAGAAGGTAAAAAAAGAATGAAGCAGATAGGCAATGTGGAAGTACCGCAGGAAGCGTTTTTGGCGGTGCTGAAGTTGAATGATTAAGACAGCCCATCCTTGAACTTCGTTCGTTCTCTTAACAGAGAATCCCGGAGGGAAGGAACTATCTTAGCGAAGATGATGTAGCAGCTGTCATTCCGACGAAGGAGGAATCTGCCGATTTTAGAATAGATGATGATGTTACGAGCATTTACTTATGGCTCAACATCGTTGCGTCGCACTCTTGTACGGTTATATCTTTATTCATCTTCCCCTCAGTTTACTAATAAAATTTTTGAGTGTTACAGTTAGTACTGTCTTTCAACTGTGAGGTATCTTTTACGGGTTTAATTTTATCTATTTGCTTTTCTTCAATAACCAGCGGTGCTACCTGAATAACACCCTGGCTTATTTCAGGAGGCAATGGCGCAATTTCTCCAACAGTAGTTCCTTCAACAGTAATTATTTCTTTAGTACAGGTGCCCTGTTTGCTTGTATCAATTAGTGCTGGCGCACCTAACATAATATACTCGTTTGGCAGCACAGTATCTCCTAATAGGGTTACTAGTTGCGGTTTTGCTATTACACCTGTTAAATCATTTTCAACTTGCGGTTCTCCTTTCATATTTGTATTGCAGGAAAAAAGTGTGGTGCTAAAAATAATTAAACTGGCAGCCAAAAACTTTTTCCATAAAGGCATAGGTATGTAATAAATATTTGCAGGCAATGCAATGGTAATTTGGTTTAACTGTTTATTGGTAAACCGTCCGCAGGTTCGTTCCTCTTGTTTTTTATTAAGGAAGAAAAGCTTTACCTCATCATCGCTCATTTGTGTAAAGTCGGTAACAGTTTTAGCACACACAGCGCAGTGGCGGCCTTGTTCGTTGGGTGTCATGCTGCCCCAGTCTTCGTGGCAGGGTTTGGGTATAGATAGTTTAAGCATAGTGCATCTTTTGTTTTAAGATGCAGTGAAAAGAGTTTTACATAAAGCTGTATTATTTTTTCTTTTTTGAGAAAAGAGAGCGCCTTTGAGTGATTGATGCAGGTAATAGAAATTCAGTTTTTACAGGAAAAGGAGTTACAGGTTTTTCGGGCTGCTTCTTTGAAGTGTTATCTGCAGAAGCTATATTTTGTGAATGATTGGTGTCGTTAATTGCATTGTTGCCAGGGGCTGGGTACATACTATTTATAGAAATGGCAGGTTTATCAGGTTTGGTTACAGTAAAGCCTGTTGTTCTGCACATCTCTATATCAATTGGGGTAAAGGCACCCATTACCACATTTATAAATTCTAATTTAGCAACCTTAGGTTTCTTATATTGCCTTTTTGTTCGTTTATGTGCTTTTGCTTTTATCTGATTATAAAATTGTGTTTGTACTGTAATGGGTTTTCCCTGGCTAAACGCATTGTTATTTGCCAAACTGGTATCTATACCCAAAAAACTGCCACCATAACATAACAATAGCAGCACTAAAAATTTTTTCCAGAACGGCAATTGAATTTGTAAAATATTTTGTGGCAATTCAATTGTTATGCGTTGTAATTGCACATTCTTAAAATGCCCGCAAATTTGTTTGCCATAATTATCTATAAAATAACGTTGCACCTGTTCGTCATTCATTATGGTAAAATCAACAACAGTCCTATTGCAAGAGCCACAATAACGTCCCAATCCATCAGGCGTCATATTCCCCCAATTTTCAAAGCATGGTTTTGGTATGGAGATTTTATGCATTGGGCTTATTGACATTGTGTAGCCATAAAGTGCTGCTTATCCCTTTCCTTTCTTTTTCGCTGCAGGCTTTGGTTTTGTTGCTGGTACTTCATCAGGGTTTGCAGGAAACTTGCTGTCAAACTTACTGTCGTCAAGTGGATTGGGTACCGGCATTTGACCTAAGGGAGTAACCTGGTTAAATATTTTTTCTATATGCACCCATTTACCACCTTTCCATTTAAACCCTTCATAGTCGCCGTCGCCTACATAGGTCCATTTTTTATTGGGCTCGTTGGTTTCACTAATTAAATGCTCCACAATTATCATATCCATTTCGGCATCGTAATTTAATTTGGGCCCGTCCTCTTTTTTAAACTCCATAATATAACGGCCAATGGAAGTTTTAAAAACGCTGTCTTCTTCAAAGCTGAAAAAGCGACCGCCAAAAATAGGTTCGTCATCGTTAAAATGCAGCACTTCAATTAATTTTTTATTGCTGCGTATATTGTTTTCATCAAAACCTAAAAGTGTGTAATAACTGTTGCTGCCGCTTTGTTTTTGAACAATGTTGTAATATACTGCACCAATCCAGCCTTTGTTATTGCCGATGGTATCGTTCAGTTTAATTGTTACATCGCTTTTGTCAATTAAAGGAAACAGTTTTAATGAGCCATCGTAAGTACGCATTTGTATGGCACCGTGCTGGCGTATAACATTTTCATTAATTACCATTTGCCAGGTAAAAATGCGAAAGGTACTGTCTGGCGCATATAAACGGGAAATGGATAACAAAGAATCGAAAGGATAGAAAAAGGAGTTAGGAGTTTTTAAAGCCCTTACCAGCATTTTTGTAAAAGTGCTGTCGGCACCAAAGCGGTCGGTGGGCATGCGCCCCTGTATAATTTGTACTGCAAATTTTTTAAGCGAATCTTCTTTATGCTGTAACGCTTTTTCATCTGCCTTTGTAAGCCGTTGTGCTGCGGCGGCAAAACAAAACAATACAGGCAGTAAAAATATCAGTTTCTTCATGCGTTAAAATTAGCCAATACTTTAACAAATGCAGTACAAAAATATTGTGGGGTAAATAATTTTAACTAAAGTTTGAGGAGGAGATTAGAACGCAGATGACGCTGATTAAGCTGATAAACGCAGATTTTGTTTATGTTTTACAGGTCCAAAGCAAAGGCTATAAGTGAAGGATACACGGTGTCAATGCGTTCGTC